>NZ_NFNY01000040.1 GCF_002179165.1 Campylobacter jejuni | reverse complement strand
TCTAAAAAATCATCCTCAAATTCACCTTCTCTTAAATACTCTTCTGTAATAGCAACAATCTTATGTTTAGCATTAAAACTAATGGTTTCAACACTAAATTGTTTTCCTTTTAAAACTTCTTCTACTAAAACCAATTTATTATAAGAAAGTTCTTTTGCTTCTTTATATCTTTTTAAAAGATTTTCTTTATCATAAACCTTTATTACTCCTCTTCCAGCACTTCTATCACTAGGCTTTACTATAACAGGAAAAGTATTTATTTGTTCTAAATCACTTTCATCTTTGATTAAAAAATATTCGGCGTGATTGATATTATATTTTTCAAAAACCTTTTTCATTAAACTTTTATCGGTAGTGTTTTTGGCACATTCATAAGAATTAGTACCAAGATTTAATTTTTCTCCTATAAAACAAGTGGTTAAATTTCCAAGTTCAGTTGCAGCTGTAGTAATACCTGCTATATTAAATTTAATGGCTAATTCTAAAATCTTTTCTTTTTCATCAATAGAGATTAAGTGAAAACAATCTCCTAAATCTTTGCAAAAACATTTTTCATTATAATCAAATACATGGGTGATAAAATCTTTTTTTACAAGTTTAATTAAGTCCGCTTGTAGATTACCCCCACCGATTATAAAAAAATGTTTATTTCTCATTTGTTTCCTTAATTT
>NZ_NFNY01000141.1 GCF_002179165.1 Campylobacter jejuni | reverse complement strand
TTTTGCACATCATTTAATTCTTCACTATATCTTGCGTAATTTTTAGCTTTCTTATCCCAAAGATTCATCTATTTTCCTTGTATAAAATATATAAAATCATAACATAAAACAAATTAAATCTTTAACATAGATTTTAATATAAAATTAAAAATATCCTTAATAAGAGTTTTTATGAGTAGGCTTACATAAATCAGTAAAATTTAACGATAAAAATACCTTTTATATAATTATCTTTTACTATATCACTTAATTTATTTTTTTTGGAAGAAGCCAAAAAGGCTTTAAGCCTTTAAAGCTTAAAACCTTTTCTTTTTAACATCTTCTAGTATGTTATTAGCTATATCGCT
>NZ_NFNY01000051.1 GCF_002179165.1 Campylobacter jejuni | reverse complement strand
ATTTAATATTTCTAAATTTAATTTTTTAAATCAATTATTTTTTAATTTTAGCTTTTATCGGCTAAACTTTTTTCTTTCTTAAAAAGGATATAAATTTCAACTTTCTTTGTTTTTATTAAAGGAAAATAAATCTATTTGCAAAGCATTTTCCTTTAACCCCTTAAATTTACTAATAAAATATAAAAAGAAAAACTTTAAATTTTTATTTTGCTTTAAATTAAAAATACTGTTCAAAGAAAAAATAATGCAAGAATTAATTTAAAGATTAATTTATCGAAATATTTTGGTGATTTAAACTTAAATTCAAAATTATAATATTTAAGCTGAAAAATAATGAGAAATAAAAATTAGCAAATTGAAATTTTTAATTTGCTAAAGTTTCATTTTCTTCCCAATCTTCTTTTGGAATAGCCACGCTATGAGCATTAACACAATCTTGACTGATGATAGATTTTAATCGACACTCGTCGCTTCTTTTTTTGGCTTCATCAGGATGTTTTTGATAGTAATCAACACTTTGCGTTTGATTACAGGCTATGAAAAAGATGCTAAGAATGTAAAATAATAATATTTTTAAAGTTTTCATTAGTTTAATACATTATCCTTGCTTGGTATATCGCCTTCAGTATCCTTATGAGAAGTTTCATTTTTTGAGCCAATCCCTACACTAAAAGCATTAATGCAATCTTCACTAAGCATAGAATCTTCTTTGCATTCTTTAGCCCTTGCTTTGGCTTCATCAGGATGTGCTTTGTAATAATCTTCTGATTTGCTATCGCAAGCATTTAAAAAAAGACTCAATATCAAACTTAAAAAACCAAAAAATATAATTTTTATCATCAGTTTTATCCTTTTATAACTTTTCTTAAATTATAACAAATAAGGTTAAAATATTTTAAAAAATTATATTTTTTTACTGATTAAATTAAATATTTTTTTAAATACTACATTATTATGTTTATTTTTAACCCATATTGCTGTTTTTCTTTTAAGTTGTCTTAAATTTTTTTATTTATCTTTTTCCTCATTATAAGAAAAAACAGGCAGAGACCATTGATATTTAATGGCTAAAAGTCTTGCCATAACTCCAATAAATAAGGTTATAAGGGTGCAAATAAGGGTATTTATCTCAAGCCAAACTAAGAGTGCATAGTAAATTGCTCCTGCTATGATTGCAATTCCTGCGTAAATTTCTTTTTGAAATACAAGTGGAATTCTCATACATAAAATATCTCTTAAAATTCCACCAAATACTCCCGTGATCACAGCCGCCGATATAGCGATAATAAAACCATGATTTTGTGTGATAGCAATTTGTGCTCCAAGTATGCTAAATACGACAAGTCCTATGGCATCGAGTGTTAAAAATAGGCTTTCTAATCTTGTAACAATACGTGGAATTTTGGTTGCTATTAACGCACAAAAGCAAATTAAAAGAATATATTCAGGATGTTTGACCCAAGTTAAAGGATAATGTCCTAAAAGCACATCTCGTATGCTTCCGCCACCTATAGCAGTAACTAAGGCAATAAAAATTACCCCAAAAAGATCCATTTTGTGCCTTCCTGCTGCTAAAGCTCCTGTCATTCCTTCAGCTGAAATCCCTATAATATAAAGTATGGTTATGGTTAAAGCACTAAGCTCCATAAATATCCTTTAGAATTTATCACAAGAGATTTTATAATCACTCATTTTTTCGCTTTCTACATTGTGATTTGGTACTTGATAACATTCTTTAAAATTATGAGTTTTGATAATTTTAATATAAGAATTTGGCACAGCAATGTGATTTTTAATGAATTTGGGATTTTTGTCATACAAAATAAGATTTAAAACTTCCACTTGTTGAAATTTAAAAGCAAGTTTTCTTTCTCTTTGTTCAATCTCATTCCAAACTTTTGCATTAATTTGTGCATTTTGCGGGGTAATATTACTCATTAAAAAGACTGAATTTTGTGCTGCTTTGCTAAAACGAAAAGAAGCGTTTGAGGCAATATGTCCGCGTGTATAATTGCTATTTTTATAATCACTCCATGTAGTGCGATATTTTTTAGGGATATTTGTATCATCTTCAAAGCGTGGTCGTTTTTTAATTTGTTCGCCTTTTAGATTAACCGCTTCTACTTTATAGGCAACTGCTTTTGTGCCTTTAAGATTATAATCATAGCAGTTTGTATAAAAAAATTTATCTAAAACAATAGAGCAATTTAAAGCATTAAAATAAGAAGAAAAATCTTTACTTGGTTTATAGGCTTCTAAAGCCCAAAGATTAATGGAAAAAGCAAATAGAAAAATGAATAGTCTCATATAATTTCCTTGTCTTTACTTTTACAAAGATGACTTAAAAAACATTCTTTGCATAAAGGTTTTTTAGCTTTACAAGTATAGCGTCCAAAAAGCACCATAGCTTGATGAAGATAGTTAAGATTATCTTTAAAAATACGCGTTAGATCTTCTTCTGTTGCTTCGGGGGTTTTTGCCTTACTAAGTCCTAGACGATGCGAAACGCGAAAAACATGGGTATCTACTGCCATACAATTTGCTCCACACCATTCGATTAAAACCACATGTGCAGTTTTTTGTCCTACTCCTGCTAAGGATTTTAATTTTTCCTCATCGAGTGGAATTTCTCCATTAAAATTCTCACAAACAGCTTTGGCCATTTTAATAAGATTTTGGGCTTTATTGTTGAAAAAAGAACAAGTTTGTATATAGCTTTTTACGCTTGCTAAATTTGCATTTGCAAGTGTTTTTATATCTGGATAAGCTTTAAAAAGTTCAGGAGTGATTAAATTCACTCTTTTATCTGTGCATTGTGCCGAAAGCATAACGCAAACTATGAGTTCATAAAGGTTTGAAAATTTAAGCTCTGTAACAGGCTTATCAAAATGTTTTAAAAAAAGTTCTTTGATTTCTAAATTTCTTTTCATTTTTTTATTTTAGTTAATTTGCTTTAAACTAAGTTGAGATATAATAAATTATACATCTAAATTTTATTAAAAGGAAACTTAAATGAAAAAAATTTCTTTAATTGCAGCAGCTTTAATTGCAGGCGTAGCTTTAAATGCAAACGCAGCGACAGTGGCTAGCGTAAATGGTAAAAATATCAGTGATACAGAAGTGAGTGAGTTTTTTGCACCAATGCTTAGAGGGCAAGATTTTAAAACTTTGCCAGATAACCAAAAAAAAGCACTGATTCAGCAATACATCATACAAGATTTGATTGTTCAAGATGCCAAAAAGCAAAAATTAGAAAAAGATCCTCTTTATACAAAGGAACTTGAGCGTGCTAAAGAAAATATACTTGTTAATGTATATCAAGAAAAAATTCTTAATTCTATTAAAGTTGATTCTGCTAAAATAAAAGCATTCTATGAGCAAAATAAAGATAAATATGTAAGACCTGCAGGTGTTCAAGCTAAACACATTTTAGTGGCTAGCGAGCAAGAAGCCAAAGATATTATTAAAGAACTTAAAGGCTTAAAAGGCAAGGCTTTAAATGATAAATTCAGTCAAATTGCTAAAGAAAAGTCAATTGATCCAGGTTCAAAAAATCAAGGTGGAGAACTTGGATGGTTTGATCAATCAACTATGGTAAAACCATTTACAGATGCAGCGTTTGCACTTAAAAATGGAACCATTACAACTACTCCTGTAAAAACAAATTTTGGCTATCATGTAATTTTGAAAGAAAATTCTCGCGCAAAAGAGCAAATTAAATTTGACGATGTAAAAAAAGGCATTGAAAATGGTTTAAAATTTGAAGAATTCAAAAAGGTTATTAATCAAAAAGGTCAAGATTTATTAAACAATGCCAAAGTGGAATATAAATAATGGGCTTATTAGATATTGTAAAAGCAGGGGTTGTTAGCGGAGATGAGCTTAATAAGGTTTATGCATACGCTAAAGCAGAAGGATTTGCAATCCCTGCTGTTAATGTGGTAGGAACAGATTCGATTAATGCGGTTTTAGAAGCTGCCAAAAAAGTCAATTCTCCTGTGATTATCCAATTTTCTAATGGAGGTGCAAAATTTTATGCAGGAAAGAATTGTCCAAATGGTGAAGTTTTAGGAGCAATTAGTGGTGCTAAACATGTGCATTTGCTTGCTAAAGCTTATGGTATTCCTGTGATTTTGCATACTGATCATGCTGCCAGAAAACTATTGCCTTGGATTGATGGCCTTATAGAAGCAAATGCCGAATTTAAGAAAGCACATGGACAAGCTTTGTTTAGTTCTCATATGCTGGATCTTAGCGAAGAAGATTTAGAAGAGAATTTAAGTACTTGCGAAGAATATCTTAAAAAGCTTGATTCTTTAGGGATTTCTCTTGAGCTTGAGCTTGGTTGTACTGGCGGAGAAGAAGATGGAGTGGATAATACAAGTATTGATAATGCTAAGCTTTATACCCAACCTGAAGATGTGGCATTAGCTTATGAAAGACTTGGAAAAATCAGTGATAAATTTTCAATTGCAGCAAGTTTTGGCAATGTGCATGGGGTTTATAAGCCAGGTAATGTAAGTTTGCAGCCTGAAATTCTTAAAAACTCACAAAAATTTGTAAAAGAAAAATTTGGCTTAAGCAGTGATAAGCCAATTAATTTTGTTTTTCATGGTGGAAGCGGAAGCGAATTAAAAGACATCAAAGATGCGGTGAGTTATGGTGTTATTAAAATGAATATAGATACCGATACTCAATGGGCATTTTGGGATGGAGTTAGAGAATATGAAGTAAAAAATCGTGCTTATCTACAAGGACAAATTGGGAATCCAGAAGGCGATGATAAACCTAATAAAAAATATTACGATCCACGCGTTTGGCTTAGAGCGGGTGAAGAGAGTATGATAAAGCGTTTAGAGCTTGCTTTTCAAGATCTAAATTGTATAGGAAGAAATTAAGCTTTTTTAGCTTAATTTCCTTATTTTATTTTAAAGATTTTTATTAAATGGTTTTATAGATAACAATCTTTAAGGTAAAACTTTTAGTTAATGGGGTATTGGTAATATGGATATAAAATCAGATGAAATTTCAGAGCTCATCTTGCCAGAAAGTAAGGAAAGACAAGGTTATTTGGTTTATTTAAAAATCATTTTTATTCCCGCTTTTCTTTATGCTTTAATTTTGCTAGGTTATTTTAATATTATTAATTTTAAAGTTGAATTACATACCGTTATTATGACAGGCATAATTTTTTTTACAGCTCTTATTTTTGCTCGCCATAGTTCAGAATATGCTTATAGCATTTTTGAACAACAAAAAGATGAATTTAAACAAGCTTTAAAAAGGCATATCATGAAGCATTTTCTTGCTATAGGCAAAGATACAAAGTCTAATGCAAATTTTGATGACTTTGCTTATGCTTATATAAAAGGTGCTAGAAATGAAAATTTTGCTAGTATAGGATCGGCTATTTTTCCTATGATGGGAATTTTGGGAACTTTTATTAGCATAGCACTTTCTATGCCTAATTTTAGCTCTAGTGATACTGCAGCTTTAGAGCAAGAAATTGCAAATTTATTAAGCGGAGTTGGAACAGCTTTTTATGTTTCGATTTATGGAATTTTTCTTGCACTTTGGTGGATGTTTTTTGAGAAATTTGGTAAAAGCAAGATAGAACGCTTATTAAACCGCCAAAAAAATTCTACGAGTGGATTTTTTTGGACTAAAGAAGAGCTTGATCAAAGGTATTTAAGTGAAAGTTTGCAACATTTTGAAAAAATTGGTGCCATTTTTAAACAAGTAAGCAATCAAGATTTTTTTGCAGAACTTGATCATACTATAGATAGAAAATTTGGAATTTTTCAAGATATGCTTAATGTAGAAGAAAAAGCCATAAGATTAAGCGGTGAGCATATTAAGCAAACTATGAATGAGCTTAGCAAGGCACAAAGAGATCAAAGAGATCTTGGGAAATTATATAGCGAAATGCTTAATGGTATAGGAATGTTAAATCAAAATTTAAAAGAAATTAATATGCGAATGTCTGAGCAATATAATCGCTTACTTGATATTAGCAATGAGAAAATTCAGCATTTTGATAAAACTTTAAGTGCTTTTGATGAAAAAGTAGATCGTTTTGGTAAAAATTTTGAACTTTATGAAAAGGCCATGCTAGAAAGCCAAGAAAAGGTATTTGAAGGATTTAAAACCAGTCTTTTTGAGGGAATGCATAAATTTAAAGAAATTTACGAAGAGGAAAAAAGTATTGATGATAAAATTCAAATGATGGATGAGTTAAAGCAAGAAATCAAAAATTTAAATAAAGAAACCGATGAAGTAATGGCAAAACTTGGAAAAAATGGAGATAAAGAAGAGAAAGTAGAGCAAGAAAATAACAATATAAATCGAGAAAATGAAGTTTCTTCTAGCGAGAATTTACAAGAAAATCAGCAAAATGAAAAAGCAAATGAAGAAAATTTAACTTCTCAAAACCCAAGTGATGAAGAAAAAGAAAATAAATGAAAAATGAGACAAAAGAAGATAGTAATTTTTGGATAGCCTATGCCGATTTAATGGCGGGTTTGCTTTTTATCTTTATTTTATTGATTGGTGCTATTGTGGTCAAATATGTCTTGACTCAAAGTGATTTAAGGGATATTAAAGAAAATCTTAATAGGCAAGAAGCTCGTTTGGAAGAAAGCAAAGAAGAGCTTAGGAATAAAGAAGCTATAGTTTTTAAATTGAGTTCTGATTTAAGCAATGCATCAAATGCCTTAAGTCTTGCAAATACTCAAAAAGCTGAACTTGAAGCAAATATCACTAATTATAAGCAGCTTAGTAAGGACTTAAATTCATCTTTAGATAGTAAAGATAAACAAATTCTTATTTTATTAGGACAATTAGAAAAAAAAGATGAAGAGTTTAAGGCTTTGCAAAATGATTTTGAAAAAGCCAAAGAAAAAGTGCAAAATTTAAGCCTAATACGAGAAAATTTAAGCAAAGAATTACAAGCAAAACTTGATAATAATATTAGTATCAATGAGAAAACAGGTGCCATTTCTTTACCTGCTGGAGTTTTATTTGATAAAGATTCTTTTGTACTTAAAGATGAGGCTAAGGCAAGTCTAAGAAAAATTTTAAATGAGTATTTTAATGCTATTTTTGAAGATCCTAAAATTCTTTCTAATATTGAAAATATAATCATTGAAGGTCATACAGATAGCGATGGATCTTATATTTATAATCTTGATTTATCTCAAAAGCGGGCTTATGAAGTGATGAATTTTATTTATACTTTTTATAAAAATCCGAAATTGCAAAAACTTTTAATGGCAAGCGGAAGATCTTTTTCAGATCCTATACTTTCGAATGGAGTGGAGGATAAAGAAAAAAGTCGTCGTATAGAAATAAAATTCAGCATTAAAAATGATAATGCATTAAAAGATGTAGAAAATTTCTTTGAATTCCGCTAAGTCTTTAAATGCGTATTTCTCCGGTCGAAAAGATTCAGTTTCAAGGGTTTGAATTTTATGTAAAACGCGACGATTTATTGGGTGAAATTAATGGAAACAAAGCCAGAAAACTTGCCTTTTATCTATTGCAAAAGTATCCTAAAAATCAGCGTTTTATAAGTTATGGTGGGATACAAAGTAATGCTTTAATGGCGCTCAGTATTTTTGCAAAAAGAAATAATTTTAAATTGTTTTTTGCTTGCAATAAAATTCCTGATTTTCTTAAGCAAAATCCTTGTGGTAATTATGCTTTAGCTTTGCATAATGGGGTTAAAATTATTGAAAATATTTCTAAAATTAATTTAAAAGATTTTGCACATTCTTTATGTGAAAATGATGATATTTTCATAGAACAAGGCATTGCAAATTTAAATGCCGAGCAAGGATATAAAGAACTTGCGGATGAAATTTGGCTTCAAAGCAGAAAATTAAATTTAGAATTTGATATTTTTTTACCTTCAGGTACGGGAACTTCAGCAGCTTTTTTGGCAAAACATTCCAAATTTAGAGTTTTTACCTGTGCTTGTGTGGGCGATGAAAATTATTTAAAAGAACAAATTTTAAATTTAATAAAAGATTATGATTTTTCAAATTTGGAAATTTTAAAAAGTGAGAAAAAATACCATTTTGGCAAACCTTATTTAGAATTTTATGAGCTTTATAAAAATATAAAACAAGCTTGCAATATCGAATTTGATTTGCTTTATGATATTTTAGGACTAAGCATAATTTTAAAAAGAAAATGGCAAAAACCCTTGCTTTACATCCATCAAGGAGGAATTTTAGGAAATTCTTCAATGCTAGAAAGATACGCTTATAAGGGCTTAAAATTTTAAAACTATTTACCATTTTTTAGTTGTTTTAATAAATTTTCACAAGCTTTAGACAAAATGGTATAAGTTTCATCAAAATTCCCGCTATACCAAGGATCGGGCACTTCATCATATCCCAAATTTGGAGCAAAATCGATGATTTTTAGGGTTTTATTTTCCACATTTTTATAGCTTTTTAAAACATTTTTGTAATTTGAATTGTCCATAGTGATTAAAAAATCGCTTTCATCGCAAAGTTTTTGAGTGAGTTTTTTGCTTGTAAAATTTTTATGTTCTATGTTAAGACTGGTAAGCTTATTTTTAGTGCCATAATGCATATTTTCTCCATTATGTTCGCCAGAAGTTCCTGCACTTGTGATGAAAAAATCTTGTTCTAAATTAGCTTTTTTTATTAAATCTTTCATAATAAATTCAGCCATGGGCGAACGACATATATTACCTAGACATACAAAAGTTATTTTTTTCATTTTTATCCTTGAAAATTAATACAAAATTATAAAAAGGTATCATACAATAAAATAATGGAAAATTTCAATAGAACTTTATGGGTGTGTTGGTTTGGCGTATTTACTACGAGCATGGGGCTTAGTCAAATCGCACCAATTTTGCCTTTGTATATCAAAGAATTAGGACACATTAATGAAAGCGAGATTGCTTTTTATTCAGGACTTGCCTTTGGCATTACCCCGCTTGGTATGGCACTTTTTTCGCCACTTTGGGCGTATTTGGGTTCAAAATACGGCTATAAAAATATGTTGCTTCGTGCAAGTTTTGGAATGGCCGTTTTAACCTTGTGGCTTAGCTTTATAAATAGTGCATTAGAAGTGGTTTTAATTAGAGCACTAACCGGCATTGTTTCAGGATTTACTTCAGCAGTAGTTGTTTTTATTGCTGTTATCGCACCTAAAGAAAGAGTTGCTTATGCACTTGGCACGCTTTCAACGGCTTCCATAAGCGGAAGTTTGTTGGGACTCTTATTTGGCGGAGTTGTTGCAGAACTTTTTAGCATTAGTGCGGTTTTTGATTTTATAACTTTTTTAATCGCTTGTTCTTTTGTAACGATTTATTTTTTCATTCCTTCTAAAAAGACTCAAAAAGAAGTGAAAAAAAGCACCCAAAAGGTAAAAGAAAACAAGCTTTTAATCACTATTTTATTTATCACCACTTTTTTCATACAATTTGGTACTTTTGGAGTAATGCCGATTTTAAGTATTTTTGTAGATCAAATTCACACCGGTGGGAATTTGGCACTTTGGGCGGGTATAGTCGTGGCCGCAAGTGGAATGAGTAATTTATTTTTTGCACAAAAATTAGGAAAAATCGCTGATAAAATCGGCCCTAGTAAGATTATCTTCATTGCTTTGATTTTTTGTGGAATTTGTTTTTATTTACAATCTTTAGCCACAAATGTTTATACACTTATTTTTGTAAGATTACTCGTTGGTGTGGGGCTTGGTGGGCTTTTGCCTTGCGTGAATGCCTTGCTTAAAAAAAGCGTAAGTCCTAAAAATTTAAGCCTAATTTTTGGTTTTAATCAAACTTGTCAATTTTTAGGAAATTTCGCAGGAGCTTTTGGCGGCGGGATTATAGCATCTTATTTTAGCGTAGAATGGGTTTTTGCGTTCATTTGTTTTATTTTTATTTTTAATGCTATTATTTTTTTGATATTTGAGAAAAAATACATTTTCTCAAATCAAGGTTTATAAATCACTCTGCAATTTTTAAGCGTTTTGCCAATTGATAAAAATTAAGCTCTTGATACAATTTAGCAAAATTTTTGTGATAATCATCAAGCTTGAAATCTTCGTTTGTATCTTTTAAAGTAGAATTATTTTCAAAATAATAGCCTTTATCGTTACTATAAACTCCTTTTTCATCTATCCACACTACGCTATTAAAACCAAATTCTAATTTTTCATTTTCTATAGGTGCTAACATATTTCTTCCGCCTAAACTCAGATATTTTACTTCACTTAAAGTTATATTATAAAGTGTTGGAAAAATATCTTTATGAGAACCTATGCGATTTTTATCATAATAAATATTATTTTGTAATTTTTTTGGTGTATAAAGATAAAATGGCACACTATAAGCAAAGGCTTTTTGGGAATTTAAGATAAGCCCCATTTCACGCACTCTGTGATCGCCAGTCGCAGCGATAACAATGCTATCTTTAAAAGAACTTTGCTTGATTTTATTTAAAAACTTGCCAAATTCATTATTTGCATAAGTGTAGGCTTTGATAATATCTTCTTGTTTGTTTTTTTCATAAGGAAGTAAATTCAGTAAATCTTGTGGAATATTTTCAAATTTTGGTAAATCTTTTGCTAAGATTTTATAAGGAGGATGGTTTGATATAGTAAGTCCTATGATAAGGGTATTGTGCGGATTATTTTTAAGAATTTCATAAACTTTTTTATATAAAAACTCATCGGCGATTCCATAGCCATTTTCGCTATTTTTTGCCTCGCCAAATTCTTTCATTAAAACATTCTCATCGATAATCTCATCTACGCCTAAAACGCTTAAATAGTTTTTAATATTTTGCCACGAACCATTGCCAGCACTTATAAAAATCACTTTATATCCAGCTTTTTTGTAAATTTCAATCGGAGTTAATTCCAAATAAGTTTTTTGAAATTTACTTGTTGAAATATTAGCAAATGGGCTTATAAAAAATAAATTAGCAAAGCTAGGTATAGTGCCATTTGTGGATGATAAAAATCTTTTAAAAACAAAATCTTGTTTAAAATGCTTATCCAAAGCGCCTAAAAAATTATGTTTTTCATTGGAAAAATCTGCTAAATTCAGCCCAAAACTTTCCATTAAATTTACAAAAATACTCGGCTTTAATTCTTTGGCTATAGGATTTGATGAGCTTTTATATAAATATGGAAAAAGCGTATTTTCAATTTCTTTAGCTTTTTGAGTTGAAATAGGTTTGAAATTTGATTCTTCTTTGAATTGTTTGTGTGCCCACGCAAATGCCATTAAAGGATTTAGCATTGTATCATTTAAAACGCTAAATTCGCTAAAAGAGTAATTTTGCACATTAATAGCCACATGTTTAAAAGGCCCTCTTAAAGCGATAATATAACTTATAATGAGTATTAAATTAAGTATAATCAAAATAGGAAATTTTAAATTTAAAGGTTTTAGTTGTATTTTTAGAATTTTTAAATTTACAAGAATGCAAAAAAGTGCAAAAATTATCATTGAAGCAAGAATTTTTAAGATAGGATAATCGTGATAAATAATACCCAAAACAGTATCAATATTATCATTTTTAAGACTAAACATAAAAATGTCAAATTTACTTTTATAAATTTCATAATAATAATATTTTGCATAAGAAAAACCCACGCAAAGAAAGGCTAGAAAAGAGATATAAATACTAGAAAGAATAGAATAAAGCCTTACCCCCCCCCTTATTAGTTTTTTATTTTTAAAACGAAAAAGCAATGTTAAAAATCCGCAAAGCAAAAGTGGCAAAAATGCCGCACTTAAAAATCTCACATCGTGAAAAATTCCCAAAAGATACATTAAGATAAATTCATTTTTATCACTTACTAAATTGTCAGGAATAAAATCGTTTTGCATTAAAATACGATTGATGGTAAAAATACTTATGAATAAAAATGTAAAAATAAGAATTTGAATTAAAACTTTTCTCATTATTTATCCTTTAAAATTTCAAAAAATAATATTAACATAAAGATTATAAAAAATTTTTAATTTGACTATATTCTTCTAAAAGTTTTTCAAATGAAAAATTTAAATTTGCAGGAGAGCTAGAAGATAGAGCGATTGCTTTTAGATTAGGATGAAATTTTGTAAAAAATTTATAGGCGCTTTTTCCTGTTGTGAAAATAGCTTGAATTTTTGCTTGAGAAAGAATTAAATTTAAATTGTTTGCTTTTGCATAACTTATAGTTTTATCGTCTGAATTTTTAATTTTGCAACTTGCAAGCACATCCCAAAGAGCAATATTGTTTTCTTTTAAGAAAGCTTGTTGTTTTGTGATATTTTCTAATTTTGTATTAAAAAGGTTTTCTAAAATCCGCCAAAACCTATTTCTTGGATGTTGGTAATAAAATCCATCTTGCCTAGATTTAACAGAGGGGAAAGAACCTAAAATTAAAATTTTAGAATTCTTATCAAAAAAAGGTTTAAAAGGATGAGTTAAAATTTCATTCACTCAATAAATCCACGGAAATTTTGCCATTTTTAATTTCGCTGATTTTCACTTTAAGCGTATCGCCTTCATGTAGTTTTTCTTTAATCTTAGAGCTATGTAATAGACCATCTATTCCATCTTTAAGTTCCACAAAAGCACCGAAATTGGCGATTTTTTTAACCACCCCTTCAAATTCTTGCCCTAAATCAAAATTTGACAAATCTTTTTCTTTTGGAAATTTCTTTCCCCCTTTGCCAGAGTTTGTGATACTAATAATGTAATCTCTTGTGGCTTCGATTTGTCTGTTGTTGTTCCCAGTAATTTTTACTTCGCCTTTTTCGCGATCCAAATCAATACAAACATCAAATTTTTCAATGATTTCTTTAATGGTTTTTCCACCTTGTCCTATAATATCAACAATTTTTGAGGGATCGACATTAAAAATTTCAATTTTTGGTAAAATCTCTTCATTGACTATTATTTTTTGGACTGCTTCCTCCATGATGTTTAGGATGTGAAATCTGCCTTCTTTTGCTTGATATAATGCTTCTTTTAAGATTTCTTTATCAATTCCGCCAAGTTTGATATCCATTTGTAAAGCGGTGATTCCATCTTTACTTCCTGCAACTTTAAAATCCATATCTCCATCATGGTCTTCAAGTCCCATAATATCTGTTAAAACCGCGTGTTTATTATCTTCAAAAATTAGACCCATTGCCACGCCAGCTACAAGTTTAAAGCTATCAACTCCTGCTGCTTTTAAAGCCAACGATCCTCCACAAACAGTTGCCATAGAACTTGATCCATTGCTTTCTAAAATTTCACTTACTAAACGAATCACATAAGGATATTTTTCATCTACGCTAGGATAAAGTGCTCTTTTTGCTAAATTTCCATGTCCTAGTTCCCTTCTTCCTGGAGCTTTAATAGGACTTGCTTCACCCACTGAAAAACCAGGAAAATTATAATTAACCATAAAGCGTTCGCTGATTGGATTTTTTTCTGTAAGCAAGTCTGTCATTTGTGCATCATTATCTGTGCCTAAAGTCGCAACAACCAAAGCTTGAGTTTGACCGCGTGTAAAAAGACAAGATCCGTGTGCATTAGGCAAAATATTTGTTTCTATACTAATAGGTCTTACTTCGTTTAAATTCCTGCCATCAGCTCTTTTTCCTTCATTAAGAATTTGATCACGAACGATTTTTCTTTTGGCTTTATTTAAAGTATTAATAATACTTTCTTCATCCCATTGTGAAGCTATTTCAAGCTGTAAAATTTCTTTGGCAATTTTATTTAACTCACTAGCCCTTTCACTTTTTGCCATTTGATTAATAGCCTGTTTGATATTGCTGTAAAAATTTTTTTCAATAAAACTTAGAATTTCTGGGTATTCGTTTTCATTTTTTAATTCTATATTTTGAGCATGTTTTCTATGTTTGTTGAAAGTTTTTTCATAAGTGCTAGAGCCATCAAGTATTGCTTTTTGTGCTAATTCAAGTGCGTTTAGAATTTCATCTTCGCTAAGTTCGTTCATATTTTGCGTTAAGCTATTTTTTTCTTGATTGGGTAAGGCTCTCATTTCTATCATTAAAAGTTCATCTTTGACTCCTGCAACATAAAGATCTAAAGCGCTTTTTTTAAGTTCCTCATTACTAGGATTTAAAATGAAATTATGTTCAATGCGTCCTATACGTACTCCACAAACTGGAGCTTTAATGGGAATATCACTAAGATAAAGGGCTATGCTAGCAGCATTTAAACTCATTACTTGCAAATCAACTTGCGGATCGGCTGAAAGAACCATAACTACGATTTGAGTAGGATAAGCATAGCCTTTTGGAAAAAGTGGGCGCAAACTTCTATCTATGATACGAGCGGTTAAGGTTTCTGCATCGCTTGGTTTGGTTTCTCTTTTGACATAGCCACCAGGAATTTTACCTGCAGCATAAGCTTTTTCTATATATTGAACTGTTAAAGGTAAGAAATCTTCTTCAACTTGTTTTTCTTCTCTTGCGATAGTGGCCAAAATAACACTTTTGCCTTGTCTCATAAGAACTGCACCTGAGGCTTGTTTAGCTACTTTGTCTATATCAAATGTTTCTAAATTGCCATTAACTTCTATGTTGTATTGCATAATCTGTCCTTTTTTACCAGATAATAAATTTGTAAAATTTTTAAAAATATTTAGCAAATTTCATCCTTTTTAGATTTTATTCTCATTTTCTGCTAAAGAAAAATCATATTTCACCCCACCTAAAGGATAAAAATTAAAAATAAAATAAACTCCACTTTGATTTTTAGCAGTAATTCCAGCACTTGTAAGTTGAGGATCAATTCTTTCTCTATACATTAAAGAATAATTCCAGCATTTTCTTTGAAAAGTATATCCAAGTTCCCACATATTTGCATGAGCTCTTTGAGTATCAAACCAAATTCCACCAAAAAAATGATAATTAGGTGTAGCAATATAATTTGCACGAGTCCCTATAAAACTATATTTTCCATATTCATCGTTTTGATAGGAATGTGAAAAATTCCAATTGAATTTAGAATTATTGTTGATTTCTACTTGGCTAAGAATATTAGTAAAACGATCTTGTTTATAAGAATAAATGATTTCATTGTTAAGCTGGATGTTATCATTATAATAATAGGTTAATAAATTTTGCAACTCATCAAAATCATTACTTTTATTTAAATAATCAAGATTAATTCTATGTTTGAGTTTTTTTTGTCCATCGTTATTGTAAAAATATTGCACAGCATAAACACCAATGTGTTCATTTTCTTTATATGATTCTTCTAAATAATCTTCTGAAATACTACCTGATTTTTTTCCAGGAAGAACATATCTTAAGCCAAAATTTAAAGTATGAAAAAAATTATCATAAGCCTTAGAAAGATCGGTATAAAGATTAAAATCATGCGTATTTCTGAAATAATGTTCATGTTTTTTCTGCGGATCATTGCTATAATTTACAAAAGAAGCGTAGAAACGCTCTGTAAAGGTGAAATGCAAAAGATCGTCAAAAAAAGCGTTGTGATAGGAAATAGGCAAATCTAAATTTAATTGATTTGCATAAGGACCTACGGAACGATAAAAATTATGAAAAGATGCATCAAAAGAATAACGCAAACGCTCATCAAAAAGATTATTTAAAAAGCGATGATATTGAAAACTTGGATATTCTTGCAAAGTGGTATCATTGTTTAATTTTGAAGTATCAATGTAATATTTTGCATAAGCGCCATAGTAATTATTTTCATCGGCTAAAAAATAATTTATTTTGGAGGTTACAAGTGAATTTAAATCGCGATAATCCCTACTGCCAAGATTGAGATAATCTATATCGTTAAGATAGATTGCATCAATCCACAAGCCTTCTTGAAAACTATCACTGAGTAGAGTTTTAATCAAATCATCTCTTGCATATTTTAATTCTATACCATAATGAGTTTGATTTTTTAAATTTTCATCATGGTAATAAGATGAATTTTCCCTAAAAGTCCCTAAATTTAGCTCTCCTAGAGAATTTGGAGAATCGACAAATCTTAAAGTTGAGTAAAGCCCAAAACCACGATTTGTTCGAATTTGTGGATTTAATTGCAAATCCCAATTTTCATAAGGAGCGATATAAATAGGCTGCTCATAGTATAAACCCTCGCTGCTTTTTAAAACAAATTTTGGCATCAAAAGACCACTTTGTCTATGAGTGTCTGCACTGAAACCAAAATAAGGTAAGTAAAATACAGGAAAATTTTTTACATATAATTTTGCATTGTATAAATGAACAAAATTGCTTTCTCTATTTAAATAACCTTTTGAAAAGTGAATTTCCCAGTCAGGATCTTCAACATTACAACTTGAAACAGCTGAAATTTCACTTTTAAAAATTTTGTCATCTAAATAACTTTTTTTGCTTTGAAACCATACTTCAAGACTATTATTAGAAAAGAAAAAATTGTTAAAATTTGCTTTATTTGAATTTAAATTAATTTTTGCATAGTTTGAGTGAGATCTTTCGTTTTGACCCCTTAAGATGTTTACATCTCCAAAAAGTTCTACATCGCCTGTCTTTTCATTATATTTTGCTTTATTGGCTGTGATGAAATAAAAATCAGAGAAAATAATAACATCATCATTTGCAGTTAATATATCGCCTTCTTTTTTTACATCGAGTGCATAAATATCTACTTGAGCTGCACTTAAAGCAAGGCTAGTACTTAGCAATAAAGAGATTTTACGCCACATTAACAACTATCGTCCTTGCTAAATAATCTTGCCAAGTTTTGCGTAAATCATTACCTAAAGCCCAAGCAAACCCTAGCATAAAGGTCATATTGCTAATTTGTCTAACTGCTGATCTTATACAACTTTGAGATAAATTAGGCTTATCTAAAAGATCTTCATCTAGGATGATAATTTTACACACCATTTTTCCCAAACTTGCACCATATAGGTAAGTGAAAATTGTTTGATAAGTAAAATGAAGCAAAACAAAACCTAAAGAGAAATCTCCTAATATATATATTACATCATAAAATTCTTTAGCGTTGATCAAATGATCGTAAAAGATGATATAAACAACTAAAGCTAAAATCAGATCATCTATGAGATAAGCTAATACTCTTTTACCAAAACTAGCAATGACTAAATTTTCACGCTCCAAACGAGTTTGCAAATCTTCTTTCATTTGATAACCTGATGAGCAATATCTTTTCTAAATTGTTTGCCTTTAAAATCAACATTATCACAAAGCTCATAAGCTTTTTTTTGTGCTTCTTGTATATTTGAACCAGTGCCTATGCAAACCAATACGCGTCCACCATCTGCCATAAGTTTTCCCTCATCTAAACTAACTCCAGCATAGGAAATATGTGTATTTTCGGGAATATTTTTTATAGTAATTTCGCTTTTAGGAGAGCTTTTGTAAGGGTAGTTTTCACTTGCACATACAACACCTACAGCATATCCTTTTTTGATTCTAATTTTTGTATGTTTTAAGCGTTTTTGAGTTGCCGCTAAAATAAGTTCAAGTGGATTTTCAATTAAAGGCATTAACACTTCACATTCTGGATCTCCAAAACGCACATTAAATTCCAAAACATAGGGTTTATTTCCGACCACCATTATCCCTACAAACAACACACCACAAAATTCATTTCCTTCATTTTTCATACCAGCTAGAGTAGGAATGATAATGTCTTTTTGAATTTTTCTAATAAGACTTTCATTTGCTAAAGTGCTTGGAGCATAAGCACCCATTCCTCCAGTGTTAGGTCCTTTGTCATTATCTAAAAGTTTTTTATGATCTTGTGCTATAGGCAAAAGAACAAAATCATTTCCATCACATACCGCAAATGCACTTAATTCAAAACCATCTAAAAATTCTTCAATGACAATGAGTTTTCCCGCATCGCCGAAACTTTCACCACTTAGCATTTTAGAAGCTTCTTCTATGGCCTCTTCGTGGCTTTTTGCAATGATGACGCCCTTGCCTGCACAAAGCCCATCGGCTTTTACAACTATAGGAGGGGTTAAATTTAATATAAAATCTTTTGCTTTTTCTATATCATTTGTATTTAAAAATTTGGCTGTTTTAATACGATATTTTTTAAGAAAGCTTTTCATAAAAGATTTTGAAGTTTCTAACATAGCTGCGGCTTTTGTAGGTCCAAAAATAGCAATACCAAGTTGTTTAAAAATATCTACAATACCCTCCGCTAAAAAGCCTTCACTCCCTACTATACAAAGATCGAATTCTTTTTCTTTTGCATAGGTTGCTAGAACTAATGGATCTTTTAATTTTAAATTTATTCCAAGATTTTCAGTAGCGCCATTGCCAGGTGCAAAATAAAGTTCTAAATTTGCATCCACGCGTTTTAAAGCTAGGGCTATGGAATACTCACGAGCACCACTACCTAAAATCATTATTTTCATTCATTCTCCTTATTTAAAACCCAAACAGCCGCTTAATAAAGATTGACCCCAAAAAGTCAAAGAAAACCGCTAGGCAATTTTTAAAGGCTGCAACTTCTCGCTTCTTTCGAAACTCAAACGACGCCACAGGACACGGTAAATTGCACACTCGCAGTTAGTAAAAATGTGTTGGATCACTTTAAATATCACGTACTATTTAGGCTAAGTAATTATAGCTTGATTTAGCTTAAAATTCTATGTTTTAAATCAATTTAAATTTGGTTCTTCCTGTTTTATCAAAGTGTTTTCCTTGTAAAATAATATCTGCAACGCTTTCCCATACATGTTTTTCATCAATATAGACTATATCAAAAGTATTATCACGCATTAAGGATTGATAATTTACTTTTTTAGGTGCATATTTTACAACATAATAAGGATTGAGTGAGAAATTTTCAATCTTAATTTTGCATAGCAAATCCAAGTCCGAAGTTACCACTAGGAATTTTTTTCTTTGTTCTTTGGTAATTTTTTGAATATATACTAAAAGTTTTTGATCAAAAGGATTAAGTGCTGATTTGTTAAGTCTGCTTAAATAGTGTTCTGCAAATGAAAGAGAACAAAATGAATTTTCTATATTGCTCATTGTAAAATAAGAATTTTTAACCCCTGAAGATTTTAGAGATAGGTGCCAGATTTTTAGATCCATTATTGTAGCACAGAGATTAAGTCCTGTTACAATTTTTTTAAAAAGTTTTTCTCTTGAGAGTTTAAAAGCATTTTCAAAAATATTATAATTTTTTTTATAAAAATCTTCTTGTATGGCGCTAAGTCGTTTAAGTGTTGTTTGATAGTATTCTGCTTCTTTTTGAAGTTTTTCTAATTTTTCTTGTTTGGCTTGAATTTTGGCTTGATCTGCATTGGCCGCATTGTTTTTTAAATTAATTTCAGATTGTAAATTTTTAATTTGTGCTTCAAGTGATGCAAGACGATTTTTCCTAGTGTCTATGGTGGCTATAAGAGCTTGATAGTGGCATTGCAAGGATAAAAAGGTTTCATTAAAAATTTTGGTTACATTTGGTTTTTGATCAGATGCCATTTGTTTATAGGAATTTTCTAAATGCATCATAATGCTTTTTAGGGCGCTAAATTGGGTTTGGTCTATGCTATTATCCATAAAAATTAAGGTATCATAGGCTTTAAATAAAAATCTTTTAAGAATAAGATAATCTAAAACGCAAGGAATATCTTTTTCATCTTGTAAATTTGTCTGTAAAGTTTCAACGGATAAAATTTCATGTGCAAAGTATTTTTGTATGGCTTGAGGAATAGTAAATGATAGGGGAATTTTTTCTATAGAGTCAAAATCAGTACTTCTGTAAAGTTCTGTAATATAAGCACTTCTACGCGAATTTTGCAAATCTTCAAGCTCATCATCACTATCGGTTTTCCAAAAATCTTGCTCAGTAATAAAATCTCCTTCTTTGAATTCTTGAAATTTTGAAGGTTTTATGCCTGTAATGGTTTTACTTGTTGAGGCTGAAGTTCCATCTTCTGCTTTTTTTTCACTAGAAAGAGTGCGAAATTCTACGAGCATTCCAACACTTGGCATACTTTTTTTATCATTCCAAATTTGGCGATTAAAATCAAAAAAAGTATTGGCTGAATTTGTAACCGTTCCACGCCCTGTAGAATCCATATAAATGGCAATTTTCCCGTGCATATTTCATCCTTGAAAGTTTTTAAAAAGTAATTTTAGCTTTATTTTTATAAAATTTTTATAAGTAAAAGAATAAAATTATATTTTTGGTTTTAAAATTTTTAGTTGTAATTGTTCGATATTTGGAGATAAATATGTTTTTTTATGAATATCTTAAAAATCCAAAACAAATAGGTGCTTTTTGTTCAAGCTCGAAAAAACTTAGCTTTGCTATGACACAAAATATTGATTTGCATCAAGCAAATAATATTATAGAAATAGGTCCAGGAACGGGTATTTTTACTGAAAATATACTAAAATGCAAAAATGAAAAAGCACAATTTTTTGCTGTTGAAATCAATAAAAATATGGCTAATAAGTTAAGAAAAAAAATTGCAAATTTAGATATTGAAATAGGCAGTGCTGAAAATTTACCTTATTTTTTAAACCAAAGAGGAATAGCTTATGCAGATGCAATTGTTTGTGGCATTCCTTGGAGTTTGCTTAAAAATTATGAACAAGAGAAACTTTTAAGCATTATTCATCAAAGCTTAAAGCAAGATGGATATTTTAGCACTTTTGCTTATTTGCTTCCAACTGCTTCAAGTATCAAATTTCGTAGAAAAGTTTTTTCACTTTTTAAAGAGGTGAGAATTTCAAAAGTTGTTTGGCAGAATTTCCCACCCGCAGTTGTTTATTATTGTAAAAAATAATTTTTTACTCCCATTCTATAGTCGCTGGCGGTTTACTAGAAATATCATAAACTACGCGGTTAATGCCTTCTACTTCATTAATAATACGGCGACTTATATTTTCTAAAATTTCATAAGGTAAATGTGAAAAGGTTGCTGTCATACCATCGCTTGCATCTACAACGCGTATGCAAATGGCATTATCATAAGTGCGATTATCGCCCATAACTCCAACGCTTTTTACATTTAAAAGCACGCAAAATGCTTGCCAAGTTTTATCATACCAGCCTGTACTTTTTAATTCTTCAAGTAAAATAACATCAGCTTTGCGAAGGAGTTCAAGACTTGGGCGATTTACTTCTCCCATAATGCGTATAGCAAGACCTGGTCCTGGAAAAGGATGGCGATAAACTACTTCTTTATTAAGACCTAGTTCAAGGCCCAAAACTCGCACTTCATCTTTAAAAATTTCCTTTAAAGGTTCGATGAGTTTTAAATTCATTTTTTCAGGCAAACCACCAACATTATGATGGCTTTTTATAGTCTTGCTTGCTCCAATTACTGAACTTTCTATGATATCTGTATAAAGCGTGCCTTGTGCTAAGTATTTAACATCTTTGTGTTTTTTAGCTTCTTCTTCAAAAACCTCTATAAAAGTGTTTCCTATAATTTTGCGTTTTTGTTCAGGATCACTAATTCCTGCTAAACGACTAAGAAAAATTTCACTCGCATCAATACTGATAAGATCAATTCCTAAAGTGTTTTTAAACATAAATTCCACTTGTTCTTTTTCACCGCTTCTTAAAAGCCCATTATCTACAAAAACGACTATAACTTGATCTTTAATCGCACTTGCTAAAAGTGCTGCCACAACGCTACTATCAACTCCGCCACTTACCGCACAAAGCACTTTGTCGTTTTTAACTTCTTCACGGATTTTTTCCGCTTGAGTTTTAGCAAAAGATCCCATATTCCAAATACTTTCACAATTGCAAGCGTATTTGGCGAAATTTTTCAAAATGCTTTTACCAAATTCGCTGTGTTGAACTTCAGGATGAAATTGTAGAGCAAAGAATTTTTTCTCTTCATTGCCAAAGACACAAAATGGGCTATTTTCACTTGTAGCTAAAACCTCAAAGCCTTGTGGTAAATTTTCAACTTTATCAGAATGACTCATCCAAACGATTTGTTTTTTAGGTAAATTTTTAAACAAGTCACTATCTTTTTGAATTTCAATACTTGCCTTGCCATATTCTTTATGTCCTGCTGGAGCAACATTGGCGTTATAATGATGTGCCATAAGTTGCATACCATAACAAATCCCAAGCACGGGTAAGCCTAAGTCAAACACGCCTTTATCGCAAAAATAAGCATCAGTGGCATAAACACTTGCAGGGCCACCACTTAAGATAATTCCTTTTGGTTCTTTTGCTTTAATATCTGCTAAACTTACATTAAAGGGTAAAATTTCAGCATAAACACCTTGTTCTCTCAATCTTCTAGCAATTAACTGCGTGTATTGCGAACCAAAATCTAAAACTAAAATATCTGCTTTTTTCATTGTTACCACCTATTTAATTGTTCGTATTGTTTAATGCTTTTTATGGAGCCATTTTGTTCATAAGTTGTGTATTGTGGATTTGTTTTATAACCACAAGCACTCAAAAAAATTAAGAAAAAAAATGTTAAAATCATTTTATGAAAAAAATTCAAAGCCCAAAGATAGTTAAAAACTCTAGCACTATTATCAATGAATTGATGAGTAAATCTCATTATAAACCTTTGAAAACTTTATTTTTTTGTAAAGATTTTTTAAATTCTTTTCCGCTTTCTAAGCAACGCTTGATTGCTAAAATTTATATTAAAAATCATATTTTAAATATAATTACTTTGCACTCAGCAGCTTTTCAAGAACTAAATCATGATGATAGCAAAAATTATATTAAAATTCTCATAAAAAAATATGGACAAATGTATCCTTTGAGTGGTTTTTTGGATATAAAAGATATAAAAATTTTTTCGCAAAGACATTGTAATTCTTGGCAATATATGGAAAATTCATTATCCAAAAAACCTTATATTGAATTAAGTCTTGGTAATTTTAAAAATGTTTTTGAAAATGATATTTTGGCTAAAAAATTTGAAGAATTGAGACAAATTATAAAAAATGGTTGAAGTTTTACTTAAAAATACTCTTGAAGAAGAGCTTAAAAATTTACCTCAAAGTGCTGGAGTGTATCAATATTTTAATAAAGAAGGAAAGCTTTTATATGTAGGAAAGGCTAAAAATCTCAAAAATCGTATAAGGTCTTATTTTACCTTTACTCCAAATTTGCAACCAAACGCTAGAAATTCTTTAAGAATTCAAAAAATGATTGAAGAAGCGGTGCATTTAGAATTTATCACTACAAATTCAGAAGCAGATGCTTTGATTTTAGAAAATTCTTTTATCAAGCAACTTCATCCAAAATATAATATTTTATTAAGAGATGACAAGACTTATCCTTATATTTATGTGGATTTTAATGAAGAATTTCCGCGTTTTGAAATCACTAGAAAACTTGTTAAAAAAAATAAAATTAAATATTTTGGTCCTTTCTTTAAAGGGGCAAGAGAGCTTTTGGACGCACTTTATTTATATTTTCCTTTAAAGCAAAAATCAAGTTGCAAAACCCCTTGTATTTTTTATCAAATCTCTCGTTGTCTTGCGCCTTGCGATAAACGTGTAAATAAAGAAGAATATCGTGTGATTTTGGATAATGCTATAAATGCACTTTTAAATCCTAGTATTTTGATAAAGAATTTAGAAAAACAAATGCTAAATTTAGCTCAAAATGAAAATTATGAAGAAGCGGCTAAAACAAGAGATCAAATCGCTACGATTAAGGATTTGGAAGTTAAAGTTGAGATTGATATTGCAAAATTAGAAGATTTTGAAGTTTTTGCTTTGGCTTTTGAAAATTCTTTTCTTTCAACCCTGCGTTTTGTGATACAAAATGGAAAAATCATCAGTGTAAATTCTAAAATCACTCCACTTAAAAACAATATGGATTTTGATAAAAATGAAATTTATAAGCAACTTATTTTAGAGAATTTCAGCATAGACATTCCTTTAGTGGCAAATAAAATTTATGTTTATGAAGATTTTGAAGACAGAAAACTTTTGGAAGAAATTTTAAATCAAAGATTTGAGAAAAAAATCAGCATTCAAATTCCAAAAATAGGTGAAAAAAGAAGAATTTGTGATTTAGCTTTTAAAAATGCTCTTTTTAACATAGAAAAAGAGTGCAAAAATAGTGATTTTAATATACAAAAAGAACTTCAGAATTATTTTGAGTTAGAGAATTTACCTCATTTTATTGAAATTTTTGATAATTCCCATTTACAAGGAGTGGCAAATGTAGGCGCTATGGTGGTTTATAAAATGAGTGCTTGGGATAGGTCAAATTATAGAAAATTTCATTTAAAACATAAAAATGATTATGATCAAATGCGTGAAGTTTTAACGCGTAGAGCGTTAGATTTTGAAAAAAACGCACCACCTGATTTATGGCTTATAGATGGAGGTAAAGCTTTGCTTGATTTGGCTAAAGAAATTATTGCAAGTAGTGGTGCAAATGTTGATATTTTAGCAATTTCAAAAGAGAAAATTGATGCAAAGGCTCATCGTGCAAAAGGAGGAGCTAGGGATAAAATTCATTCTTCAAAAGGAGAATTTACTTTAAGTGTTAACGATAAGAAACTACAATTCTTACAAAAGTTAAGAGATGAGGCTCATCGTTTTGCTATAAGTTTTCATCAAGATACTAAGAAAAAACAAGATTTAGCGAGCTCTAAACTTATGAGTTTGGGGCTAAATGCAGCAGTGATACAAAAACTTTTGGCTTATTATGGAAATTTTGAAGCCATATATGAAGCTACTTTTGAAGAATTAGCCGAGCTTATAGGTAAAAAGATGGCACAAAAAATAAAGGAAAAATGATTTGTTATTAGCAGGAATTATTTTTATTTTTAACATTATTATAGCTTTTTTAAGTGTAGATTTTTTAAAGATTGATGAGAGTTTAGAGCAAATAAAACTTGCTTTTTTTGCGAGTATTTTTATTTTATCTTTAACTTTGTTTTTTCTGATTTGGAAACAAAAGCGTATTTTAGCAAAAAATCATCAAAAAATTTTATCAATTCAAAATGAATTTACACATTTTAAAGAAGCTAATATTATTGTGAGTTTGGATTTAATCAGGGATAAGATAAGGAATTTAAACCAAGACTTGCTTAAAATTTCACATGAAAAAGAAGCTTATGTAAAATTACTAGAAGATAGTTTATATCAACTTGGTAATATCGCTAATGCTATGAGATGTTTAGATGGGGCTAATAAAGATGTTAAAACCCTTATTTTAAATGCCTTAAAGTGTCAAAAAGAACAAATAAGATTTGGTTTAAATCAAGCATTAGAGCATCATAAGAGTATAGGAATAATGCAGGGTAAAATCTTGCAATTTGAAGCGAGTGTAGCTATAGTCAATGATGATGAGCTTGAGAGTTTTTTGTTGGCAAATTTATTATCTTATTTTGGCATAGAAAGTACTATTTTTAAGGTATTGAGTTTTGATATTAATGATTTTCATTTGGTATTTATTAAAGATAAAATTTTAGAGCAGAATTCTAAGAAAAATAATAATGATTTTATTGTTTTTGGAAGAAGAAAAAATGATCATTATGAATGTTTTTTAAGTTTGCCTTTTGAAAAAAAAGAGCTCGAAAATATCTTACAAAGAAGGCTTGATAAGGTTTGTATTTTAAAATTTCAAACTCCTTATAAAAACAATGTCTTGCTTTTTAAGCAAAATGATTTTGATGCAACTTTGTTTTTCAGTATTATTGAAAAACAATGCTCTCAAAATACTCGTGTTAATTCTTTTAGTGATCTGAAAAAAGAATTAAAAAAAGAAAGTTATCGTTTGATTTTGCTAGATTTTGAGCTTATTAAATTGGATCTTGAACAAATGAAATCTATGCTAAGTGCCTATAAAAAACAGCACCCTCAAAGCCATATTATCTTTTTTTCTAAGGAAAGAGTTATGGATTTTGACTGCGTGAGTGAGGTTTTAAGTGATATCAGCAAAAATGATCTTGTAGCTTTGCTTAGAAAATATTTGCCAAAAGCTTAAATTTTATAAAATTTGATTCCGGCTAAATTCAGCACTTTAATCTTATTTTTTTTGATGAGTTTTTCTAAAAGTTTTTGAGAATTTAGGCTGAATTTATTTTCCACATCGATTTCACTTTGAGCACGCAAATGAAGCATTTTGATTAATTCTTCTTCATTAAAATCTAATTTTTCATCACTATAATGTCTTTTTGGTATAAGCACAGGGACTGAATTTATTAAACTTGCAAGACTGTTAAGTTTTTTTTCATCCACGCCTTTTATAGGATAAGCGGGTGGGCGATCAATAGTGCTTAAATCTACTCTTGTGGGCGAAATTTTAGCTAAAGCTTGATTTAATGCTCCGAATTCTTCTTCATTATCATTTAAATCTTTTACAACTAAAATTTCCATTACAAGTTCGCCTTGAAATTGTGTTTTAAATTCTGCCATTTTTTCTATTATTTTTTTCAAATCAATGCTTTTTAAAGCCTTATCAACTCGGTAAAAAGTTTTAGCAATCGCACTATCTAGGCTGAATTTCACCACATCAAGTTTGAGTAAAGCTTTGAATTTGTTCTCATCTAAGACAGCACTGCCATTACTTAAAATAAGGATTTTTTTGTCTTTAGCGATCATCCTTAAAGCATCGATCAATTCATCTAAATGTGGATACAAGCTTGGTTCGCCATTAGCAGTTAGGGTTAGAAAATCAAAAGGGATATTTTTTTCAAGTACCGCTTTAACTTCTTTGATAATTTGTGTTACGCTAATAATTTCATCTTGCTTTTCTTGTGCTTTTTTTGCTTCAAGTTCGCAATAAACACAATCAAAATTACATTGCTTTTTGCTAGGACTTAAATCTATACCTAAAGATCTTCCAAAACGCCTAGAACTTACAGGCCCAAAGACAATCTTCATCTTGCCGAACTTTCTTTAACAAGCTCGATGAAATATTTTGCGTTTTGGACGGGAATATCAGGTAAAATTCCATGTCCTAAATTGAAAATGTGTGGTGTATTTTGCATAATTTTTAAGATTTTTTCAACACCTTCTTTAATGGCTTTTTTATCGTAAAGTCTGCAAGGTTCCATATTGCCCTGAAGTGTGTATTTATGGTTTAAATTTTGCTTAGCCAAATCAAGCGGAGTGCTCCAATCAACGCCAAAAACATCAAAATTTCCATTGATTTTATCCAAATAACCGCTAATGCCTTTAGGAAATAAAATCACAGGAATGTGTGGATATTTTGCCTTAATAAAATCCGAAATTTCAAGCATATAATTAAAAGAAAATTCAAAAAATTGCTCACATTCTAAAGCACTTGCCCAGCTATCAAAAATTTGTATCGCATTAGCACCTGCTTTGATTTGTTCTTCTAAATAAAGTTTTAAAACTTCGCTTAATTTTTTTAAAATTTGGTGCAAAAATTCAGGGTTTTGATAAAGCATTTTTTTGCATTTTGCATAATTTTTACTTCCACTTCCTTCTATCATATAAGTTGCTATAGTCCAAGGGCTTCCGCAAAAACCTATGAGTGCTTTATCAAGCGGTAATTTTTCGCGTGTAAGTTTTAAAGCATCATAAACATAAGATAATTTTTTGTGAGCATTTAAAGCGTCTAATTTTTCTAAATGTTCTGAATTTGAAATAGGACTAGCAAAAACAGGTCCTTCACCTTTTTCAAAACGCAAATCCATACCCATTTCAAGCGGAACAACCAAAATATCTGAAAAGATAATCGCCGCATCAACGCCTAAAATTTCCACAGGTTGCAAAGAGACTTCACTTGCTTTTTTATAGTCTTTACATAAAGAAAGAAAATCCCCAGCCTTGTTTCTTACTTCCATGTATTCTTTTAAATATCTTCCTGCTTGACGCATCATCCAAATAGGTGTATAAGGTGTAGGTTTTTTAAAACAAGCATCAATGAAAATCATAATTTTCCTTTATTTTTTGGGAAAATTATAACAAAAATTAATGAAAAATATCCTTTATTTCATATCCAAGGGTTGATAGAGATAAAAAATATTAAAAGCATTCTTGTTTTTTCTCATTGTTAAAAGTTAGATTATTTTTATTGTAAAATTTGCTTTGGCTTATATTTGAAAGTGGGTTGTATTATGTTTTTTAATGGTTTGAGAGTTTATTTGTTTTATTCTTTTTTATAGGCTTTTTCATCGTAGAACTAATTTTCTTTCATATTTTCTAGTTTTTATTGAAAACAAGTTCTTCTTTAAATTTATTCATTTTTAATCAGTAAATTTTTCAACTTTTTTAAGAAGAACTTTAAAAAGTACATCTCACAATAAGCTGTCATTGGAACTTTTAGATTTTTTAGGAGAATTACTAGAATTCTCACTAAGATAATTTAGATTAGAATTGTCTTATGCTTAAATTCTATCATTACCTGCATCGATGGTTGCAAAAAGTTTATTAAGCAAAGTTTCTTCATTTTTTTTGTATTGATCTTCTCTCATTTTTTGCCAAGCATAAGATCTAAAATCTTCTCTAACAGCACCAAGATTTAAATCTTCGTTACTGAATTTACTTGCACTTGCTTTTTTATTTTCTTTTTCTTCTTTGTTTTTCACTTCGTTTAAAGTAGCCTGAAATTCATCAGCAGAAGTGTTTTTTTCTTTTATTTTTGTGTTGCCAAATGCTGAATTTGAAACTTTTTGGGTATTATCTACAAGCATTTTTTTCTCCTTGTTTGAATTTATAAATAAACAAGCAAAAACTATTCCATAATTTAGATTTATAAGGTTTTTTATAAATTTTTGGTATTTTTTGAAAAATATTGTAATAATAAGTTTAAATGTATTTGTGTATAAAATTTATACATTTTCACACAAAACTAATCCTATTTTGTTTAATCATTCTGGCACGATTGATAAGAGCATAAAGGGCTTTACTTTCATCATTCAACATTCTTTCAAAAGTTTCACTGTATCTATCCCCATCAAACTCAATACTTTTCCATTCTATAATCTCTGCTTTAGCATTAGTGATAAAAGAAAT
>NZ_NFNY01000120.1 GCF_002179165.1 Campylobacter jejuni | reverse complement strand
CTCCTTAATTTTATTAATCTGTATCTCACACTGCTTGTACTTGTAAAAAATCAAAGAATAAGCGTTTAAAATATCTAGCTCATTATTTGCTATTGGTTTTTCAAGGGGGCTTAAGTTTAGTAGTTCTTGTGGAATTTTTACTTTGTGAATTTCTACTTTGGTCACCACTTGTTGAGTTGTTGTCCCACAACCTATCAACCATGCCATTAAAAAGCTTAGTGATATTATTTTCATTGCTTTTGTAAATATATTCTTTGACATATTCTATCCTTTCTTTAACTTCGTTTTTTTGATTGTTTGCTTCATTTATTGCTTTTAACTCCGCTTTGTGAATTTGCGTGAGTTCTTTTAGCTTTGCTTCGTTGTTTTTGTTAATCTCTACAGCCAAAGCTAAATCATTTTGACTTTTTTCTAATTTTGCCTGTGTAGTATCAAGCTTTAGATAAAAATATCCTGCCAAAATTGCCATTAAAGCTAAAGCAATATAAAGCTTTGCATTACCAAATAAAAGATTTATCATTTTGTATTTTAGAAGTTTAAGTAAGTTTTTGTTAGAATTACCCCTAAGGGTTAGCCGTAGGTCTGACCCCCTATGGCTAAATTCCACCCGCGAAAGGTGGTGATATATAATGTCATACCAAAAGTTTATAATTATAATTATACTACTTTGTGTAATTATAGTCAAGGCTTATTAACCTTGCTCCGCAAAAGCGGGGTATAAACTTTAACCTACTTAAATTCCTTTCTCTCCTTTCTATATTTTTAATTCCAATAAAACTCTAATTCTCCGCCTATATCTAAATCACATCCCCAAGATGGATCCCAACCTTTTGGAGCATTAGCACTTCCGCTTTGCCAAGTGCTTAATTTCACAGGATTTGCAAAATTATTAATGGTTTTATCAACGGCTATTTTTTTCCATGCAGTATGAGTTCTTGAAGTTGGGTATAGCTCAATTGCTATGGAATAATCATTATTAATAACCAAGTGCATGCTATTAGCCGATGTTTTATGGCTAAAACTATTTTTAGCCCAAACATTACCCCTAACATACACTTTCTTACCCCTAGCACTATCAGGCAAAGAGTGATTTACATTTCTACTTGCAAAATTAATAACAAATCTATTAACATAATCCCCCCCCCTATATTAAAACTAGGACTAGCTAAAAGCATACTTGTCATTTTAATCCTTTCTATGCTAATTCATTTACAATCTCTAAGCTAACATCGCTTAAATCTTTACCATGCATCAAATCATAAAAATCTTTACAAGCTTGTCTGCTTTGTCCTATACTTTCATTATTGTTATCTTTTGTAAGACCTAGTAAAATACACCCTTGTGTATCTTTATGCGTATTTCCCCAGTGGATTAAAATCGCACGACTTGCAGGAACTTCATCATTAAAAACATTTATCATCGTATCATCAGCTCTTTTTGTAATACTTCTTAATGTATTTTCAAAGCGTGAAGGTGAGTGTCTTCTAAGTTTATAAACTCCTGCAGGTATTCTTAAGTTTTTGCCACTTTCAAGCCCTTCTTCTTTTCTTTCTAAAGAAAAACAAGACAAAAGCTCTTTTTCGTTTTCATCAAAAACTTTGAATTTTCCTATAACGCAATTTGTGCCTGTATATCTTCTAATAATTTGTATTTTCATTTTTCATCCTTTTTTAGTTTAATTTTAATTCGCTTCCATCTCTAAAATTTAAAGCATAATCTCTAGTTATCGCATCACTATAATAAGAATTTTGAAAAGTTAGACTGTAAAGGGGCTTGGCTATACTTCCTACACAAGCCTCAAAGGTTAAATAATGTGCAAAATATTGTGAATAGCCTGTTGGCATTGCAGCTATACCTATAATACTTTGAGGTAAGGGCTTATCAAATTCTAAAACATATTCATAAGGTGTCATATAGACTGAATTTATACTGCAAACATATCCTTCTTTTTTAATTAAATCATAATTGCCATAATCAGCATTTATAGTAGATTTTATTTTTACTTCATAATTTTGACCATCAATTTCATAAACTCCTGTACCCGATTTTTCTGCCTTATTTATTTCAAGGCTTTTAGCATAAATAGCGGTTTTATCTTCTTGATTAACCTTATTTTACTCAAGCAAATCCAGCCATCTCTAAGTGCTGATTGAATAGTTATACGAAGCTTATTGATTTGTGGCTCTTCGCTCAATTTAACTTTTATCCAAGATGTAAAATCACTGACATAAATATCATTTGGCGTTTTTGAGTTATCAATCCATATAAAACCTTTTTTGTAGCCATTATTTGTTCCTATTTGTGCTGGTGGTGGAGTATTTGTAATATTGCAAAGTAGGGCATTTTGTTCAAGGGCATTAGAAATCAAGCTTAAAGCATTATTTATAGTGTTTCCTACTTGATGAAAATTTTCATTAAGTAGAGGTGTAGCAACTTCTGTAATGATTTCTTTTAATTTTTCATCACTTATTGGCTTTTTATCTTCTCCAATTATTCCACCTATTGATAAGTTTAAATCCTTTAGGGTTTCTTCTACAATAGGTTTGATTTCTTCTTTTGTAGGGGCTTTGCCTTTTAAACTCTCTAAAAACTCATCCTTACTTTTTCCTGCATTTTCTTCATTTTCAAGCCAAAGTTCATAAGCACTTTTGCCATTTTCGCCTTTATCGCCTTTTAAACTTTCTTTATTTTCTAAAATAATGTTTAAAAGGTTTTCTTTCAAAAGTTCTTCATCGATGTTTGCATTGATTTGAAGTTCTTTAAGTAAGGCAACTAGCTTTTCTTTTAATTCGCTTTCTTTTATGAAATTAAAACCGATTAAAACTTCATTTATAGCATTTTTAATACTTTCTTCACTTGGTTTTACTCCATTTTTAAAAAGCTCTTTTAGAATTTCTAAAGCCTCACTAAAATCTTTATTGATTTCTTCTGTTTTTATGGCAATTTCTTTTTCTTTTAAATACAAATTCATCTTATCTCCTTTAATAAAAATTTTATTTTATGAAACAAATTGCAAGAATGAAAAAACACAAAAATCTTAAATTTATTAATACAAAGTGTTTGCATTGCTTCTTTTAAAACTTCATTTGCTAGCATATAATCAGCCTTGCTTTTAGCTTTCTCACATAAAAAATCGTGGATTACACAAGCACTAAAATACTCACTTCGATAAGGTGGGTAAATACTCCAAAAAAGGCGTGGGATACTCGCACCATCTGTTTTAAAACCTTTGGGAACTATGCCTTTATAATTTGGTAAAACAAACTCATAATCTTCCATCACTTCAAATCTGTCTTTGTCGTAAGGTTTTACAATTACTCTTTTAAGTTCATTTCTCATTTTTATCATCCTCTAATTTTAAATATTTATTAGCTATACCTTTAAATTTTTCTATAAAAAGATTATAAAAATCCATTTCTTTAATATCTTCTTTTTTTCTAATACTTTGTATTGAAATTAAAAATGCAAAAAACTCACCTATGGTTAGAAAGCTAAAACTATAATCCACTAAATAATAAAATACATTAACTTGTTTAGCCATTATGGCTAAAACAAAAGGTATGAAAAAAACCAAAGTTTTGCTTAAAATATCTGTAACCAAGAAATTTCTAAAATTTTTCCCTAAGGCTAAAGTCTTAATCATACTTGCTATGCCTGAAATACTAAAAATGATTAGTAAAACAACAACTTGGGCTATTTCTATCTTAAAATACGCCAAAAACTGATAAAAAGTGGCTAATATAGCACTACTTATTATTAAAATCAAATTAGCATTATTATCTAAATTATTCATTCTTTGTTCTCCCAAACAATTAAATCAAGTTCTTCTTTACTTGTAGCGTTTAAAACTTTGTTTCTTAAACTATCATTTTTAAAAATAACACTTTCACTATATTTAGCAACGCTAGCACCAAAGGCTAAAAACTCATCTTTGTTAAAAATAACGATTTTATTATCTTTATCAATCCAAGAAATATTATCAATTTGAGTATTATTGATACTTGCTAACATTATTTCACTTATTTTTCCGCTAATATTAATCTTTGCTTCGGTATCGATTTGAAAAATGGTTTTTTTAAAAGGCATAAATAAAAGCTTTTCTTCTTTGATTTCTTTTAGTTCTTGTATTTTCTTTTCTTTTAAAATACTTAGTTTTTCATCTTCTTTTGAAATTAATAATGAATATTCAAAATACAAGCTCATATTATTATTTTTTAAGCAATAGTCTTTAATAGCCTTTGTTCCTGCTTGTATTTCTTCTTCTGTTATATCATCAATGAAAGAAATTTCATTTAAATTTTTATCCTTGTTATAGTTTAATTTTCTTGTTTCATCTATTAAAGCTAGAGGAGATTTTAAATCTTTTATGTGAAATATCAAAATATCAATATTTAAATTATCATAAACTACACCATTTTTCTTTGATACAAATTTCATTTTTCCTACTCCTTAATTAATAATTAATCCATTTTTAGTATGGGTGTTTAATGCTATATTGCTAAAATTAGCTGTGCTTTCATAATGAATACTTTCTTTATTTGTGCCAGCAACATTTATAATACCTCCACCATAGCAATTTAAAAAACTTCCCGTCTTAATATTTAAATTTTGAGTTTTTAGGTTAATAGCCATGATATAGCCTCCATTATTATTAATTCCAAGATTTAAGCCATTTGATATGTCAGAATAAGAAATATCCATCATAGCCGCGTAACCGCAATAAATATTGTGTTTATTATCCGCTTGATTATCAAATCCTTGTAAATTTGCACCATAGGCATTGATAAAGCCATTATGTGAAGCGTATAAGCATTGTTCTTTCATTCCCACACTCATTGCAAAACGCATATCTACAAAACCGCTTAAGCAATTTACTCCATTCTTAAAATTTTTAAAGCCTTTATTTTGATTGATCTTAATAAAACCTCCTTCTACTTTAAGAGCAAATTTTAAAGTGTCATTTGTGATAATGCTATTAATATTAAAAGCTGTGGCAAAATTTTCAACAATTAAAAACTCATAATCATTTCCTTTATATTTAACCTCGCTTTCTTCGCTTGAAAGTGTGATATAACCATAATATCCATTTGTAAATTTAAGCCCTTTTTCTATCTCATAACCACTTTTTAAAAGTATCTCTATTTTAGGAGCGTCTTTGTAAAGCCCTTTATATCTTGCAGCTTCATTTAGAGCGTCTTCTAAGGTAGTATAGGTTTCACCTTGACCCACTCTTAAAATGATGTTTTGTGAAAGAAGGGTGGCTTTTGTTTTTAAATTTAAATTAATGCTTTTTTGCTCTTCTTCTAGTTTTGTTATTTTTTCGCCTTGCTCTAATTTGGCTTGTTCTATTTGTAAAAATGCCTCTTCTTTAATATTATTAAAATCCGAAGTTGCTTGGCTAAATTCTAAAATTATTTCATCTTTTTTCTTTGATATTTCAGTATCGGCATTATTTTTAACTTCACTGATAGAATTTAACGAAATGTCCTTTAATTGTTCGATTTCGTTTTTAGCAGTATCATTTATAGCGTTTATTTCTTTTAAAATATTCGTTTTTGTGGTATTTAAAATTTGTAAGCTTTCATCGGTTTTATTTTCTAATTCATTCTTGCCTTGTTCTTTTTTATCTTCAAGCTCTTTTAAAAAGTGTTCTTTGTTCTGGCTTAGGTTTTCTAAATTTTCATTAATGAAAAGACCTAATTCGTTCTTTTTTTCTTGGTAGTTTGTGTTAAAAATATTATTTAAATTATTAATCATAATCTTTGAAGTATCTACAAGATTAATAAATTCTTGTTTTTTCTCATCAAAGATAATCAAGGCGTTGTTTTTTTCGCTACTTAAATCGCTTGAGATTTTATTCATTGTAGCAATAGTTTCATCTCTTAAAGACTTTAACTCGGTTTCGTAAATCAGTTTGTCGTTGCCAAGTTCTTTTTTAGCAAGTTCTGTTAATCTTCCTAAATCTTCATTTGCTATTAAAGCTCTTTGATTAAATTTATCATAACTTTGTTCAAAATGCACTTTGTATCCCTCGCATTTTGCTACAAGTTCATCAAATTTAATTAAAGTTTCATTTTTAACACCATTTAAATTTTTTAATATTTCATCTTGTTTATTATCTAAACTTGCATGGATATTTTCAGATTTTGATATTAAGTCTTGTTCTAAATTTGCAATTTGATTTTTAAAATCTTTAATGATTTGAGCGTATTCTAAAACATCGTTTTCAAATTCTTTATAAAGAGCTATAACCTCTCTTAAGTCTTCTATATTTTGTTTGCTTTCTAAAAGCAAATCGTATGCACTGGCTATTTCTTTGTATTTAACGCCAACATCAAATTTTATTTCTTCTAGCTTTTTAACTGCATCTATCATTTCAGCATTGAGGCGTTGGTTTTCAAAGAATATGGTATTAATTTTATTTTTAATAATTTCACTTGCTTCGCTTACTACAAATTTTGCTTCATTGGCTAAGTCTTTTACTTCTTTTTTGATATTCACTAAATCAGGTTTTATTTCTTTAAGCTCATCAATATTTAAATGTAAATTTTCTACAATTTCCAAAGCATGGTCTAGTTCGCTTAAAATTTCATCTTTAATTTTTGTATTTAGATTAAAGTAGTCTTCTACAAAATCTTTATTTTGTTTAATTTCATTGATATAATTTTCTAAATTAAATTTTATTTCTTCATATTTTTGTATGTCTTTCTTTAGTTTTTCAAACTCTTCTTTATTGTTTTCTAAAAAGTCTTTAATATTTTTTAACTCTTCTTTGTTTAAATTAAAATCTTCATAAGCCACATTAATATAATCAAATTTTGCGTTTAAATCGCTATATTTTTCGTTTATTTTTGAATATTTATTGTTAATATCATTGTATTTGCTTAAAATATCATCATTTTTATTATCAATGTTATTTTTAAAATCCAAACATTCATTTTTTAAAGCTTCGCAAGCTTGTTTTAAACCTATAACTTCATCAAGCCTAGTATTGTCTATTGCCTCTGAAATGGTGCTAATTCTTGCTAAAACTTGATTAATGATTTCTAGTTTTTCCCTGCCTGTTTTTAACTCATTTAAACTTGTTCCCATTTTCAACCCTTATAATAATCACTATCTTTTATACGCCTTTGACAATAAAAAAGTAAATCATCCATAGCTAAAAGCCATTTTTTATCATCTAAATAAGAGATAAAATCAGCACTTGATATACTTTCTAAATAATCTTGGTAGCTCAAAGCTCTATTAAATTTCTTTGTAAAATTACACCCATTCTCTTTCATCATCAAGCTCCTTGCCATCATTAGCTATATACTCATAAATTATTTTGTCGCATAGTGCTAAAAAGTCTTTTTCTTCACATCTTGTAATCAAAAAACAAACATAATTAATCACGGCAAAACAAAGTGTTTCATCTATCATTAAATGTTCTTTTTCATTATCAAAATCAGGCTCATCAGGGATAATTAAAAAATGATTATCCCTAACTTGTCTAAAAACTCTTTCATTTTCTTCGATATTTTTAAGCAAAACGCTTGGCTCGCATTTGCCTAAAATATAATAAAAAGCTTCCATAAAATAAGCTTTTAAAACTTCATCATCTTCTATCATTTTATAAGAATTTTTAACTTTGGCAATGATGAGTTTTTTGGCAATTGAGCAAAGCATTATTTGTCTTTAGCTACTTCTTCTATTTTCTTAGCGATTTCATTTTTACCGCTACATAACCCAACACCAATAGCAAAAGCATCTGCATTTCTTATCTCTAAGGTGCTTTGAGTGTAAAATCTTTTTGCCTTTCCTGTGATATCAGTTGGAACATCTTCGATATTGGTAGGGATATAAAGCCCATGTTTCATATATTCAAAATCTCCTGCGATTAAAACATCTCCTAAACCATATTTTGCACTAAGTAAGCGGTGCATATGAAAATTAATCGTTCCAAAATCAGTCTCTAAGCTTACAACTTTACCCACTAGTTTTGTTTCATTGCCCAAAATCCTAGTAGCAAGTTTATTAATTGCTGCTTTTAGATCAGCTCCTAAAAAGACATCTTTTGGGGTTGCTCCGCTATCCCAAATAGTTTGTAAAATTTGATTGAGTTTATCTTCATTAAGTTCGCTAGGCACTCCGCTCCAATCTCTAGCTTCATCAAAGGCTAAAACATTTCCACGCTTTCCGTCAGTGAAAGCATTTTTACCTTTTGCTATGTAGTAAAAAAGCCCTGCCATTTCGCCACTTGTATTTTCTCCTGCTTGTATGAATTCTTTAAAAACTGATTTTTTAGTGTCTTTATCACGCCCTAAACCAAATAAAGCAAATTCAATATCTTTTTTATGTTCTATTGTCTTTTTACCGATTTGATATTCCATTTCATTTCCGCCATATTGATTGGCTTTTAAAAGTGCTTTTGATACCATAGCTTCTGTGATAAAAATTTGAGTTGCATTTGAAGTTTTTTGGGTGGTATTTTTGGTTTCGCCTACAAATTTGCTAAGCTCTAAATTTGCATTCTTTTTTGGTTCTTCAAAAGTATCAGTAATCCAACTATGAAGCAAAGGACTGCTTACGCTTGAAGTGCCAATTTTATTTAATAATGGTGTTTCAGTAGCTCCGATTTTAATAATCTTCTCATAAATGGAAGGCTTTAACTTTACATTTTCTGTTGCTGGTGGGGTATGTCCCATTGAAGGTAGTGCCATTTAAATTCTCCTTAGTTTAGTTTTGGAGATTTTGACAAAAATAACTGTTTCAAAACTAGGGTGTTTTGAAACAAAATTAAAATTTTTAAGTATTTTTATATATAATTTTATTGTTTTAAGGATATCTCTTTGAAGACTTTGTAAAAAGTTTGAAAGGAGGTTAAGAATGGTAGAAGTAATCGTTTTTATGGTAACTTTAGTCGTTCTTATCTTAGTCATAAAAAACTAAGATAAAAACTAATCTTTAAAAAACATAACAATATTTTAAAGAAACCCTGCTTAGTTTGTCCTTAAAACACTAAAAAAGTCTTCAAAAAAGCAGGGTGAAGACTTTGTAAAAGATGCTTTAAAGTTTTTTATTTAATGTTTCTTTCATCTTCTTAAGTAAATCTTTTTTGGATTTTCTTTTAGATATTATTCTTTTATCCATATCTTTTTTATAATCTTGCATAAATTTTTCTTTAGCTTTTTTCTTAGCTTTTATGTTTTTATCCATTGTCTCTATTAAGTTTTTTTTAGGCTTGTTTTGGGTAGAATTAGGATTATTTGGTAGCCCAATCAATGAGTTATCATTTTTGCTACCTGGTTGGATGAAAGTTTGGATAATGCCAACATTTTCTTTAGTATTTTTCTTGCTAACTTTTTCAAGTCTTATTAAATCTTTTTCTTTAACTTTGGTTATATGCCTAACTTCTCCAGTATCTTTATTTATACCAAGCTTTCCTAATTTATTGCCATTTAGTCTTTTTGCTATCAATGATACATCCATTCTATTATTTTTATAAAAAAATGTAGGATTTTCTTTAATTTCTTTTATGAGTTTAAACACATCACTAGGTTTTTTAAACATCTCTTTATGTTTGTTAGCTAAATATTCTAAGTCGGCTATAATTTCATCATTTGTAAGTTTTGCTAAATCTCTAACATTTGGAGAAATGCTCATTTTTACATTTAAATCACTCTTTGCTTTGCTTGGATCTGGTTTATCCATAAAGAAACTATCGCCCTTGATTAAATCCTTAATCTTAGTATCAAACTCACTTTTAGCTTTTATTACTTCATTTTTAAGGCTTTTATCTTTAATGCTTTCTATAAAGTTTTTACTGGCTTTATTGAAATCTTGCAAAGTATTAATATTTGCAAAAGCTCTTCTCATTTGTATTCTTGTCCCAGCTCTTTTGCCAACTTCCCATAATCTCATAAAATAAAAGGCTATGTAATCAGTAAAACTATTAACAAGCATGGTTTTAGCTCTTTGCGTAAAATCAGAGCTTATTCCATGCCCTAATTCTTTAGCTTTTGATTTTAAAATACCATCAATTATAGTGTCAAAACTAGAACGCAAATTGCTTATAGTTTTTAAAACTTCCATTCGCTCTTGTCCTACTTTGCTTTTTGGTTTAAATTCTTTTAAATCTTGCATAAAAGCCTTATAATCTAGCACAAATTTAGGATTTGCCTTATCGCCTATATTGATTTTATGTTTATCTAGTGTTCTTATGATGATTTGATTATCAAAAACTTCAACTTCTTTATCATTTAATCCTTTTGCGATAGCTTCATAGTTTTTCTTTGGATTGGTTTCATTGATGATTTTATCTATACTCTTTGTAATATCTTTTTCGCTTCCTTTTAATTTATCCCCAATTTTGCTTTTATCATAAACTTTAAAATCGGCATAATCTTTTCTTATCTTGTTTAAAATCTCTTTTGCACTTTGTGGATTAGTAGCATTTTTTACCATACTATCTAATAGGTTTTGTTTTAAGTTTTCTAAAAAGCTGTTAAAATCATAGCTTTTATTTGTTTTTATCTCTTCGCTAAGCTCTTTAATGCGTGTATTAAGCTTTGCAGCACTCATAGGGGTATTGCTATTTAATTCTTTTAAAAAGTCATTTAAAGCCTTAGGTATATTTTGCCCAAAAAAATCAGCATTCTTTATTAAATCATTTAAGCTTTTTTTATCTATTTTTATGCCATTTGGATTAAGTTTGTCTAACTTATCAAGTCCTTTGCCAAATTCATCGTAAGCCCTTCTTGCTCTATCTTCTCTTAATTTATAAAGTTCATCAGCCTTAGAAGTATTATTTAAATTTAACTCTTTTAGCAAGGCTTCATCTTGCAAGGCTAAAGCATTGCCCACTTTATTTGCTATTTTAGGGTCATTTGCTAAAACACCACTTGCCATATTAGCTAAATCATCATTCATAAAAGAAAGATTTAATAAATCTTGTTGATTGAGTGCGGCTTCTTTAGAGCCTATATTTTTACTCACATTATTTAGTGAGTTGCTTATACTATCTGCTGTATTTTTTATAAAGCCATTTTTTGCAGTATTTGAAAAATCTCTTGTTTTACTTACTACTCCATCAATTAGTGCATTTCCTTGATTGACTTCTAAAGGCATAAGCCTTGCATTATTTATCATGGTGTCATAATTATTATTAGCACTTTGGATTAATTCTTTAGCATAAGCCTTTGAAGTTTCGCTGCCTTGCGAAGCTAAATCATTTAAAACACTAGGACTTATTTTTCTAAGTTTATCTCCTATATTTTCTTTTAAATGATTTCCATTTACCGCTATGCCGTCTATCATATCTTTACCAGCCCTTGCTCCGCTTTGTGCTGTATTGTAAGCACCTTTTAAAGCTTTAGCTCCTTTAGCTACTCCAGCAAATACTGCATCACCAATTAAAGAAAGTCCGGCATTTTCACCCATAAGCATTAAAGCTTCTTTTGTATTTGTTTCTTGGTTTGTTTCTTTGGTGTTTCCGTAATAATCATATCCAGCTCCAAGTGCTGAACCTAAAGCACCGCCACCAACCATACCAACTCCACCGCCTAATATTCCGCCTCCAATTGCACCTGCTGTTCCTAAAACTACACTTGCTCCATTATCTCTTACTCCGCGATACAAATTCCCTATTGTGCTTCCTTGTACTTTGGCATAATTTCCACTTTTATCTTGCACCCAGTAAGATCCATCGTCATCTTGTAATAAGTTTCCTTGATTTGAGTTTTTAAGATGAAATCCCAACTCTTTTAAAAGCATATCTTTTTTGTTTCTTGCTTCGTTATTATCAGCAAAAAAAGGCTTTGAGGCTTCAAATTTGGAAAGCTTATCTAAAACATAATCACTCAAATCATTAGCATTAAAATCTTTTTCATAAAGTTCATTTGATAAAGGAGAATTATTATAGGTTTTTGCTCCATTGGCTATCAAGCTTTTTTGCTGTGCTTTTTCTGAATTTAATAAATCTAGATTTTGTTTTAAGTTTTCATTTAAATTATTTTGTGTTGTTAAATATTCACTTAGACTATTATAGGCTATCATTTTATTACTCCTAATTTTTTAAGTTCGCTCATTGTGCTTTGTATCACTTCGCCACTTTCAAGCTCTATGGCGATATTTCCTGTTGCATCAGGTCTTGTTATATAAGCATTTTTCCCATTTAAATTTATTTTTTTATCTTTTGGTTGTAAAATCACATTGCCACTTGAAGATACGAAGGGCACAAATCCTGCAGGAGTTCCTGGCATTAAATGATTTTTATACTTTTGCATATTTTCTTCTATGAGTTCTTTAGCATTTATTTCTCTTGTCCCTAAAACTCCATTTTCATCGCCAATTATAATGCTATTTCTAGGTTTTGATATCTTTTCATCCCAGTAGAACGCTTTTACTTTTGGGGCGTAATTATTATAAAATGCCATATTCTTTTGATATTCTTCTATGGCACTTTGTTTTTCAATATTCGTTTTTGCACTTCCTAGCCTTTCTGCTAACTCCATTTTAAAAGCGTTTGGTGCTTCTGATAACCATTCTCCTGCTAAAGCTTGTGCTACTCTTTGATTGTTTGCCTCCATATTGTATCCATTAATAGGGAAATTAGCTTGTATATTTTCTAAATTCCATTTAGCATTTTTTCCACCTCTTAATAAATCACTTTGCATTCTTTTTAAAAATAAGTCACTTGCATCGTTTAAATCCGTGCTTTGACTTCCCCAACCACCAAAGCCACGCTCTATAGCCCCATTCCAAAATCCGTGTGTAGTATCGTAAGTTTTGCCTTGATTACTTGCTAAATCTAAAAATTGAGCGTCAGCTTTGTATCTTATATCATTTAATATATTTTTATTATTTGAGTTATTAAATCCTTGATTATTATCAAATATTCCATTTAATAAATCTTGCTCTTTTTGTTTAGCATTTATCTCATTTTGTAATTTTTGAAATTCTAATAATCCTTTTTGATAGTTTAAATCTTTATAAGGCTTGTTAGCATTGATTTCTTGTTGTCTTAAAGCGTTTTGCATGGCAAATTGTCTTGCTCTTTGATTATAATTCATTTGCCATTGCTGATCCGCTATATTTGCTCTTTCTTTTTGATAATCAAAATTTCTTTCATTTTGCATGAGTTGATTATTTTGTATAGCCTGATTAAATTCCATTTGTTGTTTTTTTAAATTTTGCTCTTGCTCGAACTGACTTGCTTTTAATTTATCATCATAGTTTTTACTCATAATATCGTATAGAACACCGCCGACTTTTCCAGCGTTTTGTATAACGCCAGTATTGGGGTTAAATACTACTCTTTGTGGATTGTAAAATGCCATTTGATTTCCTTTATTGTTAAATATTTTAAATAAAGGATTTAAGGAAAAAAATGAATTTCCTTAAATCCAAACCTTATTTAGTTACTCCAAACATTTTGAAGCTTATTTTCCATATTAGTCCTGCGTCTTAATTCTTCATTAGCTAAATACTTGTTAAAGTCAAACGCATCTTTTTGCAAGTCAAAATTCTTTTTAGCCATTTTTTGCTGATTATAAGCACCATAAAGACCGCCAATGCCACCTAAAACATTGCCAAGCCTGTCAAAATTAGTGACTTTGTTAGCAGAATTTTCCTTAAACAACCAATCTCCAAAATTCCCTAAAGCATTCTTGGCACCATTTAAAAATCCCCCACTGCTATTGGCTAAGTTTGGCACATAGCCGCTTGTTTTCATTAGTCCATCGGCAAATGTGCTTCCAAGTCCAAGATTTGATAAAGCATTTCCACCTTTTAAAGCTGTTAAAAAATCCATTTTTATTCCTTTACATTAAACTCATTAATTCTTTGCCCAAATCTATAGGACTTATTTCTTCGCCTTTTTTAACTCTTTCATCAAAATTGCTCACTCTTAAATCGTTTGCTCCACTGCTTAAATCATCAATTTTTTTAGAGTTGTTATTTTTGCTAACTAAATTTAAAAGAGTTTTCCAGCTTTCTATATCTCCTTGTGCTAACCCACTTAATTTTGTAGCAAGTTCGCCCATAGCTTTTAAATCAGCATCAGGATAAGACTTTCTTAATTCCCTTTCTACTTGTGCATATTTAGCAATCAGTGCGTCTTGTTCTTCTTTTTCTTTTTGTTTTTTGTCAAGCTCTTCAAGTCTTTTGAGCTTCTCATCAAGTCCATCAAGTCCTAATTCTTTTAAATATTGTTCTCTTTGTAATTCTTGTTCGCTCGGTTCTTTTTTTGGATTTTTTAAAGCTTCTAATTCACTCATTAAAGCATTTAATTTATTATCGTTTTCATTTTTATAATTTTCAAATAAAGCTTTATAATCCACTTCATCTTTTGTTTGTGTTAGTTCTTTTTCTTCATTGCCATTTTGTTCTAAATTTTCATCTTGATTGTTTGTGCCATCGTTATCATCAGCAATTACTTGTATTAAATCTTTTAAAGCGTCATTATTTTCCATTATCTTCTTCCTTTATTGTTGAAATTAAAATATCTAAAAAAGCCATAGTATCTAAAGCTTTTAACCTTTTTTCTTTATCTTCGTTATTTTTGGCAACATAAAAACATTCTTTATATTTTGCTTTTATAAACTCTATTAATCTTTTACCTCCTTTTGTATTTAATAAATCGCTATTTATTTCAATATTCAGCATTAATCTCTCCTTGATTATTTTCAAAAGCAAATAAGCTATTTATATTTTTAACTCCTAAGATCGGAAGCAATTCTTTGGCAAGTTCCTTACTTGCCTGTATAATCCCATAAGCAGAATTCGCATCGCCTATACTCATATACATTTGATAAAGTTGTGAAAAAACTTGCATACTTGCTTGTATTCCTGCACGCCTAACTTCTTTATTCATCGCTCCTGTTCCTGTTTGAATTTTAAATCTAAAACTAGGAATATCTTCTCTTACAAAGCCATTAAAAAAACTATCTTCGCCATATTTAAAAACAAGCATTGCAAATCTATCAAACAAGGGTTCGATAAAGGTTTCGTTGTATTGTCTGATATAATCCGCACTTCTTCTTCCCCCTTCTTGTGCTTTAATGCTAATTTCTGTCGCGGTTTCATTTTGTGCGGTTTGTGCCCCGTTGTTTTGTGGACTAACCCCTGTAACTTCTGTAAGTTCGCTTTCTAAAAGTTCTAAATTAAGCCCAGCACTATTTACATTTGGTGGTGGTAAAATTTGCACAGCTTTTGGGTCATCGCTATATATTGGTTTTCCTAAAGTTTCTATATCTTCTCTACTTATTCCCATTGACTTTGGTATGATTATTTTTGGGTTAATGTGAGTTCTTACTGCATCAATTAAAAGATTTCTAGTGATATTAATTTCATCTTGCAAAGGCATGGCAGATGCCATTATAGGTTCGCCATAAGCACTGACATAATTTTCATTATCTATTTTTTTAAGTTGTGGAAGCATTGACCCCCACACGAAAGGTTGTCCATCTGGTAAAGGCGTTTCATTTCTTAAAAGATTATCTTCAAAAAGAGTGCTTACAACCCATTTATCATCTTCTTTTTTCTCATAAATATCAAAAAGCTTTACCTTTTTATATTCATCATTATCATTAAAAAAAGTATCAAGTTCTATTTTTTTATAAAATCCTAGCTTTTGCCTTTCTTTGATTTGATTGTAATTTAAATAAATTTCATTGACTATATAGCTCACATCTTCATTATTTAAAGCATTTGGGTCAAAATAAATGCTATTAATGTCTACTCTTTCGATACGCGGCATTCCTTTATGCCAAGTGATTTTAGCTATACTTGTTCCCACCAATAAAACATCTAAAAATAAAGGTTGAAATATTTTAAACATATTTATCTTACCGGTATAAAAATCGATTGCATTTTGCCAAAGTTCGATGATTTCCTCATCACTGTTAATATAAGTTTCAATATCTGCCATTCTTTCACTATTAAAATAAACATCATTGAGTGATGTGATTAAATATTTCACTTTTGCATTAATTTTTGGGATATAAAGACTTGTTCTATTTCGTTTTCTAAGCTTTTCTATCGCTTTGTTTTCCAACAAATAAGCATCTTGAAGCTCTTTAAAATATCCTTTGTAATTTTCATAGCCATTTTTACTTTCATTAATCAAATGAGTTAAAAAGCTCACTCTTTCATCAATCGTTCTTTTTGTTTTCATTCGCTATTCTCCATAATGTTGTTTTGCTTAAATTAGTAATTTTTAAAATATCTTTTTCCTTAAGCCCCTTGTCAATTAAAAATTTTGCAAATTCTCTTTTATTTTGCTTTTTTGAAATATTAAAACCTGCAACCAGTTCTAAAAACTCATTCGCTAATCCTGCTTTAATTGCTTCATCACTCATAGTCGATAATTTTCTTATTTTATTAACATCAATGTTTTCATAAAGTATTAAAAACTCACCAGCCATTGTAACTCCAATCTTCATTAGCGTCATTTCTGATATGTAATTTTTCAAAAAAAGTTAAAGCTACCGCATCGCTTACATCAGGACTTTTTCCATAGTCTTTTTTTAATTGCTCTTTTGAAACAATCTTTAATAAACCCTTGTCGTTGTATTCATACTCAATCATTCTCATATCTTTTTTTAATTCTTCATCTCTAATAAGCTCCATATGTTTTAAATTTTTAGCAAAAGTAAAATACATCTGCGCTCTTTTGTTTAAATACTCATTACTAGTTGCAGAATTTGCCGAGTTTGCCTCAAACACAGGAAGCCCATAACTGCTTAAAACATCATATACACCAACCCCAAGCCCACAAGTATCCACAAAAATGCCTTTAGGCTTAATATCGCTATTGTTGTATTCAAAAAGCACTCTATTTGCAAGTTCAATTGTGTCAAGCTGTGAGTATTTTTTAATCTCATCTACTACAAATCCTTTTCTTTTTGCTAAAACGCTTTTATCATCTCCAAATCTAGCCACATCTAAGCCCCAAACATTCTCGCCTTGCATTTTTTCAACACTAAAAGAAATCTTACTCATTGCTTTTTCAATCTCACTAAAAGAAAAAAGCTCAGCACTTGCATTGTCGATAAATTCGCCGTATATTTCTTGTTTAACTACTTCACTACCTTCGCCACCCACTTCTTCAATAAGTTCTTTGATCTGGTCTTCTTTTAAAAATGGATTATCGTAGCTTGAAAATTGATAATGTTTCCAATTTTTGTCGCTTAGCTCCTTTTTGCAAAGCTCATAAAAAAGATTTTTACCTTTAGGCACTCCGCCTATTATTGCCCTTGAGTTTGGATTATCAAGTAGCATAGGGCGAATTGCATTAAACCAAAGATACTCTCCTTTGCTTCCTTTTAAAATAATTCCTGCTTCATTTAAAATCACCAAATCATAACCAAAACCCTCAATATTCTCCGGTCTTTCAGCACTTCTCATATGCAAAACTGCCCCATTTATGATTAGTTTCTTATCTTGCACGCTCCAAGAATAAAAATCTTTAGGTAGTTTTTTTAATTCTGGCGTAAAATAAAGCTCGAAATAGTTTTGTAAATTGCTTTGCACGGTATCAACCCATAACACATTTAATCCCATTAAAAGATTTTCGATTACATACTTAGCACTCCCACGCGTAAAGCCTAAGCGTCTGCCTTTTGCCACAGTGATAAAACGCGGATTATTTTCATCAAAAACCTTAAGTTGTGCTGGAGTATAAGAAAAATCTAGTTTTAAAGTCATTGTGCTTGAACCCTTGAAATTTCAATGCGTTGTATGTTATCGCTAGTGATTTCTTGTTTATCCACATAACCGTGTTGGTTTTTAAGCAAAAACATACTCACGCTAGGCGTATAAGTGCCAATTAAAGAATGATTTAAAATATCCATTTCACACCTTTGTTTTGCATTTGAAACTATTTCGCCAAAGTCCTTATCCTTTTCCCATTCGTTTAAGGTTTGCATTGAAATTCCCAAATGCACTGCCAATCCCACTTTAGTTTTTGGTGCAAAAATAACACTTTCTTTAGTTTCTTTAAGAACTTGTCTATCGTTAAAATAATCTTCTATTTTTTCCACTAATTCTTCTTTTGTTAAACTTTTTCCATTGACTAACATACTCATTCACGCCACCCTTTCAATAAAATTTATTTCATTTATCTCAAGCTCCAAAAAAGCTTTTTTAAAGCTTATCACTTCATATTCTCCCTTTAAAACATTTTTGTCGTTTTGAAATAAAGCATCTAAAACACCTTTTACTACATTATCCGCATCGCCGTGCTTTTTATCTTTAAAGCCTATTTTTAAAGAAAACTCATAAGCCTTATTTTTATCCAAAGCTTTATAAGAACTAATCTTATTTTGCTTTAAAAATTCCCATTTTAAAAGCTCTTTAAATTCTAAATATTTCATATAATCAGAACTTATAAACTTAGCTCTTTGAGTAGTCCTTTTATAAGGCACTGGATTATTTTTAAAATTAATTTTTAAATTATACTTTCCCATTTCAGGTCTCCTTAAATTTAGCTTATATTTATAAAAGCCATTTTGCTTTTTAATATATTTTCAAATCTGTTTTTATTCTCATTAAAAAGCTTAGTTTCAACTTTTTTTTCTAAAGCTCTTTTTTCATCTAAGCTTAAAACTCTTTCTACTTTTGCAGGAATTATGGCTAAATGAATATCCTTGCCAATCCTGTGCTGATTTTTGAAAATAAATTCAATCAAAGCTTCTTTAAAAACTCCATTTTCGATTAAATCGCCATTTTGATAAGTAAGCTCTTTGAAGCTATTTAAGCAAACAAGCATATCAATAGCTTTGTTAGTCATCTCATATCTTTTCCCAAAGCTATCATAGGCAAAATATTGATACTCAAACTCACCAGCAAACACTCTAAAGAATGCACGATTTTTGTATTTATTTGTAAGCCACAATAAAAAGTTTTCTTTATCTTTAAAACGTTTTTTAAACTCAAGTTCTGCGATTTTACAAACCCTTCTTAATTTTTCATAAGTAGTGCCTACAATATTCTCACTTTCTAAGGTATCAAAATAATAGTCTATAAATTTGTCGATATCTTCAATATCTTTTAGATATTTTGTAACAATATCCGTTGCCTGTCGTTTATTAAGTTCTAAAAGTTCTACTAAAGTATTAATTTTCTTTTCCATATTTTCTCCTTAAAATGCTCCGTTAAATACATTGTCTTTCTTTACAAGTTTTGGCATTTGTTTATTTTCCAAAGATGAGTAGTATTCTTCCTTCGCTCCATTCATTTCTAAAATATAATCAAGCACTTCTTTACTTTCTTCTTCGCTTAAAACTTCTCTTTTTTGTTTGTGTGCTTTAACTTCAAATAGCCCTTTCCAGCCACTACTAATACTATTGCTAATACTCTCTTTAGCACTCATTCCAAAAGATACAAGCTGGTTAAGATTATGATTAAAAGTCGCCATAGTAGGAGCTTTTTCTTTTTCAAGCTTATAATCAACCCATAAAATCCAATCTTCTAAGCTAAAATTAGTGATATTTCTTTCCTTATAAGCTTTAATAGCCTTTGCCTTTAAGGCTTGTTTGTTGTTTAATTTAGTAGTTGCCATAAGTTCTAAATCCTTTTCATCAAGTTTGTTAAAATCAACGATAAAAGATGGCGTTTTGTCAAAAACGCAATTTTCTTTTTCTTTTGTTTCTTTTTTCTCTTCTTTATTATTTTTTATATTCTCTTTATTTTCTAAATTTATATTTTTAAATTTATTATTATTTATATTTATATTATTTATA
>NZ_NFNY01000055.1 GCF_002179165.1 Campylobacter jejuni | reverse complement strand
AAATGGCAGGCGAAGATCAAGAAAAAACCGAAGAACCCACGTCCAAAAAGATAGAAGATGCAAGAAAAGAAGGTAATGTTCCAAAATCTCAAGATGCTGCGGCTATTGCACCCTTAATTATCGGTGTGGCTGTTACTCTTTTTATGATGAGTTTTATGGGCGAAAGAATTACAAATTTATATAAATATTATCAAAGCTTTATTGGAGCAGAATTAGACTTGCGTGTAATTGAAGCTATAATGATTAAAAGTATTTTCGAGGTTTTAATCATATTGGCTCCTATTGTTTTGGGTATTATGGTTGCAGGGGTTCTGGGTAATATTATGCAATTTGGTTTCATTTTTACAACTAAGCCTATTATTCCAAATTTGGGAAAAATTAATCCTTTGAAAGGTTTGAAAAATCTATTTTCTTTAAAAAAACTTGTTGAGAGCATAAAAATTGTATTAAAAGTAGGTGTTGTTTTTACTATAGCTTTTATTGTTCTTTTGAAATTTATGCAAGAACTTCCTGTTGTAGAGCGTTATAATATAGTGGGTCAGCTGGTGTGGTTAAGAGATAGAGTGATTGTTTTAGCTGCTATTGTGATTATTGCTTTTTTGGTGATTGCAGTTTTAGATGTGTTCTTGGTGCGTTTTCAGTATTTTAAGAGTTTGCGTATGAGTAAACAAGAGATTAAGGATGAATATAAACAAATGGAAGGAGATCCACAGGTTAAAGGAAGGATCCGTCGTTTGCAAATGGAAGCGGCGCGCCGTAGAATGGTTCAAGATGTTGCCGGAGCTGATGTAGTGATCACAAATCCTACTCATTATGCGGTTGCAATTCGTTATGATACAACAAAAGAGCAAGCCCCAAGAGTTGTAGCAAAAGGGGTTGATTTTTTAGCACTCCGCATAAAACAAGTTGCTTACGATAATAATGTTGTTGTTTATGAGAATCCACCTTTAGCTAGAGAGCTTTATAAAGCTTGTGATATTAATGATCTTATTCCCAGGGAAATGTTTAAAGCTGTAGCTGAAGTGCTTGGATTTGTTTATAATACAAATAATAAAGGTCGCTTAGCAGGACAAGTAAAAAGAAATAGTTAAAGCAAATAATAAATTATTTGCTTTTTTCGATGAGATCAAGCACTGATTGTTTTGCATCATTATCTTTAATATCTACTTTAAAATAAATTTGAGCTCTATTATTTTCTAAGGCTTGTGGATCTCCATTGATAGGACTATTTAAACCATAGCTTTTAAGGCTAATATTTTTTGTATTTACTCCGCCTTCCATAAGATATTTTAAAACATTTTCAGCTCTTGCATATCCTAAATCATAACTTCTTATTGTTGTGTCACTATTATCCGTATAGCCTCTGATTTCAATTTCTACTTGAGGTGGTAAATAGGATATCAATTGAGCCATTCGTTTTAAATAATCTTGAACATCCACCGATACAATCTCGGCACTACCTCTGGCAAATTCAACTTTTGATGGTAGATTAAGTATTTCTTGATTTTCTGATTGATCAAGTGCAGCTTGAAGTTTTTTAATGATCTCTTGTTGATTCATGGCCATTTGTTTAAGCTTGTTTAACTCATCATCTTTTTCTTCTTGAGAACCTTTATATTTATAAGTATCTTTAGTTTGTTCTTGTACGGTTTGGGTTGCAGTATAATCAAATATTTTTACAAATTCGGTTTTTAAGGCCTCTACCTTGGCGGGATTGGTTTTGGAAATTGCCCAAAGTGCAATAAAAAGTGCCAAAAGCAAACTCAAAAAATCTGCGTAAGGCACTGCCCATTTTTCACCCGCAGGACATTCAGGACATTTTACTTTTTTTGCCATTTTTAAACCTTATTTATCAAATTGTGAAATTTTAGGATCATCATGACTTAAGAAATTAAAAAGTTTAGCTTCTAAATCTCTAGGATTAGCTCCTTCTGCTATGCCTTTGATTCCTTCGGTAATAACAATTTGTTCTTTAACTAAGTCCATACCATTAGCCTTTAATTTTTTACCCCAAGGTGCAAAAAGGGCATAAGCACCAAAAATTCCCGTAACTGTTGCAGTAAATGCACCAGAAATACCTGCTGCCATTGCTTGAGGATTATCCAAAAGTTTAAGTGCCAAAATAAGACCAAAAACTGCTCCAACAAGTCCCATGGTAGGACAAGTTTCTCCAAAGACTATCCAATATTCCGCACATTCTTTATAGTGTTCTTCTAATTGTTCGGTTTGAATTTCCATGCTTTCATGAATTTCTTCAAAGCTTTTACCATCCACTAACATCATCAAAGCATTTTTTAAAAATTCATTTTCAATTTCATTAGTCCTTGATTCTAAGGCTAAAAGCCCATCTCGTCTTGCCACGGTAGCAAAATCAACGAGCTCGGCTATTCTTTGAGGCAAATCAACGCCTGAACCCTTAAAAACAATTTTTAGTTCTTTATAGGCTGCTTTTACAATTTTTTTATGCGTTGCTGTCATTGCACAAAAAGCAGCTGTTGGCATCACAATAAGAAAAGAAGAAAGGTGAATAACATGTAAAGGATTTCCGCCCTCTAGTATATCTCCCACTGAAATACTAGTTACTGCAAGCACCATCCCAAGTATGGTTGAAAGATCCATTAAATAGCTCCTTAGTTTATTTTAAATCGCCCCATTTTTTGGCGATGTTTGAACTTGTTTTTAATTTTACCTTTAATTTTACTATATTTTCCATAATATCACTAGCTTTTTTAACAAAATTTTCACACAATTCATCTTTAATTTCAAAAATTAATTCATCGTGAATTTGTAAAATTAATTTTTTATTTTCATCTAAATCTTTAGCGATTTCTAGCATAGCAAGCTTTATAATATCGGCTGCAGAACCTTGAAGTATAGAGTTAATGCTTTCTCTTTCATACATAGCAACTTGCATAGGTTTAGCATTTTCAAAATCAAAATAACGCTTTCGTCCGCTTAAAGTTGTGATAAAACCGTTTTGCTTAGCTTCATTTTTTACTTTTTCAAAATAGTTTTTAATGCTAGTAAAATTCTCAAAATATTTTTCTATATAAGATTTAGCTAAATTTGCTTCAATTTTCAAATTTTGACTCAAAGTTTTATAACCCATTCCATAAATTAAACCAAAATTAATACTCTTTGCCACGCTTCTTGTTTCATAATTGCTCTCACTAAATATCATAATAGCTGTTTTTGCGTGAATATCTTCATTATTTTTAAAAGCTTCTAAAAGTTTTTCATCTTCGCTAAAATGTGCGAGCATTCTAAGTTCGATTTGAGAGTAATCAAGACTTATAAAACTAAAACCTTCCTTGGCTACAAAGCAAGTTTTATAATCTTTTGCATATTGTCCGTGTGCAGGGATATTTTGCAAATTTGGATCTTTAGAAGAAAGACGGCCTGTTGCAGTGCCAGTTTGTAAAAAGCTAGAATAAATTCTTGAATTTTCATCTTTTAAAGCAAGTTTTAGCAAAGGCTCGCAATAAGTAGAATAAAGCTTGGCAAGTTCTCTATAATCTAAAATTTTAGTAACTACAGGATGTTTATCTAAAAGATTATTTAAAACTTTTTCATCGGTGGAATAACCTGTTTTAGTTTTTTTACCACTTGGAAGTTTGAGTTTTTCAAATAAAATATCGCCTACTTGCTTTGGCGAGTTAAGGTTAAATCTATCTTCACAAAGTGTATAAATTTCTTCGCTTAAATTTTTTATCTCGTTTTCAAATTTTTTCATTAAAATTTCAAGTGCATTAGTATCTAGTTTAATACCATTTTCTTCCATCATCATAATAACTTTAATAAAATCAAATTCGTAATTTTTCGCAAGTTCTAGCAAATTTGAATCAAGATTTTTTAAAAAATAAAGATAAAATCTTAAAGTTATATAAGCGTCTTCAGCGGCATATTTGCAAGCTTTTTCAAGCTCCACACTTGCAAAAGTTTCGCCTTTTTTAACTAAACTTTCAAAATGTAAAGTTTCATAGTTAAAAAGTCTTAAGGCCAAATCATCCATATTTACTCTTAAAGATGGATTTTTAAGCCATGCTAAAATCATAGTATCGGCGTATTTTAATGGGATTTTTAAATCAAAATTATTTTCTATGATTTTAAAATCGTATTTTAGATTATGCCCTATGATAAAGTGCGAGTATATAAGCTCTATAGCTTTTTTAGCGCTACTAAATGAAATTTGCTCTCCAACACCTAAATAATTATGATTTAATGGCACATAAAAACTTTCTTCTTCACTTACACAAAAGCTAAAGCCAACAATTTTTGCTTCTTTAGTATCAAGTCCTGTAGTTTCTGTGTCAAAAGCTATGATACTATCTTTAGGGAGTGAATTTAAAATTTTAAAAAGCTTATTTTCATCTTGGATTAAAGTCGCTTTAAAGCCTAAATTTTTATCTTTATTATCAGGGTTTTGACGGAGTTTTTTAAGCAAAGCATTCAGTTCAAATTGCTCTAAAAATTCAAGCACATTTAAAAGTGGTTCATTGCTTGGATAAGCTGATTTTTCAAGCAAATCATCGAGTTCTAAGTCTTCATATAAGGAAGCAAGTTTTTTACTCAAAAAAGCGTTTTCTTTGCCCTCAATAAGTAAATTACGACTTCTTTCATTACGCACTAGCATTAAGTTTTCATAAATTCCTTCTATGTTATTAAATTCATCAAGTAAGGTTTTAGCTCCTTTTGCGCCTATACCTTTAACCCCTGGAATATTATCTGAACTATCGCCACAAAGTGCTAAAAAATCACGAATTTGGCAAGGTTTTACGCCATATTTTTCAAGACACGCTGCTTCATCATAATCATTTTTAGAAATAGGACTATAAATACTTACTTTTTCATCTTTAATCAATTGATAAAGATCTTTATCTTGTGTTACTACACGAACAAAAATATCTTTGTCCTTACAAATTTTCACAAAAGAAGCGATAATATCATCGGCTTCATAGCCTTCACGCGAAACGCTAATAAAGCCCATTTTTTCTATCATTTCTATGCAGATTGGAATTTGCTCCAAAAGTTCTGGTGGCGGTGGGGTGCGATTTTGTTTGTAATTTGGATCAATTTCGCTGCGAAAAGTTTTGCCTTTAGAATCAAGAGCAAAAATAATATAATCACTTTTGTGTTCGTTTTTTAAACTATAAATAAAATTAGCAAAACCACTTATCATTCCGCTTGGTTTTCCTTGTGAATTTTTAAGTCCTTTAAGTGCATAAAAAAGCCTGAAAAAAAATCCAAAAGTGTCAATTATTGTTAAGGTTTTCATTGTTGTTTCTCTTAAATATTTAAAATAAAAGTAGATATTATCTCAAATTTTAACTTAAAATCTATAATTTTTATAAGCTAAAAACCTAATTTTAAGCAAAATTAGTGTATTTTTAGCCTTTTTGTTTTTGAAAATTTACATTTTAAGGAAACTTATGAATTCTTCACAAATTGACAATATTGCGGATAAAAATTTCCATACGCCAGAAGGTAAAAAAGCCTTTAAAAAAGCGGTTTTTTCTTGTTGGCTTGGTACTACTATGGAATACGCAGATTTTGCACTCTATACACTTGCAACAGCTACTATATTTTCTGCAATTTTCTTTCCCGAGCAAACTCCTGCAGTGGCACTTTTGCTTGGTTTTGCAACCTATGGTGTAGGTTTTGCAGCTAGACCTATAGGAGCTTTGTTTTTCGGTTATTTGGGTGATAAATATGGTAGAAAAAAAATCATGATGGTTACCATTGGTTTGATGGGAATTTCAACAACGCTTATTGGTTTTATACCCAGTTATGCAACGATTGGAATTTGGGCACCGATTTGTTTGGTTATTTTAAGATTTATGCAAGGTTTTGGTGCTGGTGCGGAGCTTTCTGGTGGAACAATTATGCTTGGTGAATACGCTCCTAGTAAAAATAGGGGTTTAGTTTCATCGGTTATTGCCATGGGTTCAAATAGTGGAACTTTACTTGCCACAATTGTGTGGCTTTTGGTTATTCAAATGAATGATGCAGATTTAAAAGAATGGGGTTGGAGAATCCCTTTTATTTGTAGTATTTTAATAGTATTTTTTGCACTTTATTTGCGTATTTTCATCAAAGAAACGCCTGTTTTTGAAAAACAAAAACAAGAAATGTTAAAACTCCGTCATCAAAATGAAATGCATATGCAAAAAGACACTAGGACTTTTTGGCAAAAAAGCCGTGCTTTTTGGATTATGGTAGGACTTAGAATAGGAGAAAATGGACCATCATACTTGGCACAAAGTTATATGGTGGCCTATGTAACAAATATTTTATTGCTTGATAAATCAGTAGCAACAACTGCTGTAATGTTAGCTTGTTTGGCGGGAATTTTAGCAATTCTTTTGGCTGGATATTTAAGTGATAAATTTGGACGACGCATTGTTTATAGAATTTTTTGTTTGCTTTTAATGCTTTATGCTTTTCCTGCTTTCCTGCTTTTAGATAGCAAAAATGAAATTATAGTGATTTTAACCATAATAGTAGGTATGTCTTTGGCATCTTCTGGGATTTTTGGCGTTCAAGCTGCTTGGGGCGTGGAACTTTTTGGTGCAAAAAATCGTTATACTAAAATGGCTATGGCAAAGGAAATTGGCTCTATACTTTCAGGTGGGACGGCATCTATAATAGCTTCTGCCTTATTTTTGTATTATGGTGCATGGTGGCCAATAGCTTTATATTTTGTAATCACTGCTGGTATTGGTTTTATCACTACTTTCTTTGCACCTGAAACTAGAGGTAGGGATTTAAACTTGATAGAAGATGCTGTATGATAAGGCTTATTTTAGATACCGATATAGGAAATGGCGTAGCTGGAGCTAATACCGATGATGGTTTAGCTTTAGCTTTAGCACTTTGCTCTAGTGAAATAAAACTTGAAATGCTAACTTGCGTAAGCGGTAATGTGCCAAATATTATCGCTTATAGCGTGGCAAAAAAATTATTTGAAAAACTCAATTTAGACATTCCTATTTATTTAGGAGCTAATGAAGCTTTGATGGAAAATTCAAAACCTTGGCGAAAAAGACTTGATGAAAGCGTGAAAGAATTTGGCTTAGAATATCTTTGGCAAGACTTTGAAAAAATAAAAATCTATGAAAATATAAGCCCTAACGCACCTTTAAAAATGGGAGAATTGATTACAAAAAATCCAAAACAAATTTCAATTTGTGCTATAGGTCCGCTTACAAATGTAGCCATTGCAATGAAGCTTTTTAAAGATTTTGATTTAAATGTGAAAGAAATTTTCATCATGGGTGGAAGTTTTGATATGGCAGGATTTAGCAAAGATACAAATTTTGGTTTTGATCCTGAAAGCGCAAGTATAGTTTTAAACTCAAGGGCAAAAATCACATTAGTTCCTTACAATATCACTATGCAAACTTTATTGCAAGAAAAAGACTTAAAAGATTTTGAAAATAAAAACTTGCTATGCGACTTTTTACATAAAAGCTTAAATGTATGGATAAAATACGCTAAACAAACAAGAGGCACAGATGGCACTTGGATTCATGACGCACTTACTATTGCTTATATGCTGGATAGTACTTTGGCTAAATTTGATGAATATTATGCCGATGTGATTTGTGATAGTTCTTTATCTCGTGGTGCTAGTTGGCGTTTAGCTAAAGAAGTAAAGATGAATTTGGGTATTGATTTGAATGAAAAAAATCTTATCAGAATTTTAAGAGATGTTGATAATGATAAGCTTTTAAAACTCATAAAAGCAAAAATTTTAAATGGAATTTGCTATGAAAATTATAAAAATATAACGACTTAATTTTCCTAAAAATATAAAAAAAGCACTTTTTAAAAAAGAATATTTAGCAAAACCAAGTCCTAAGGCAAAAAGATCACCTATTAGAGGTAAAAAAGTTAAAAAAGCATAAATACTTCCAAATTTAACAAAATTCGCATTGAAATTATCAAGTTTTTTTAAAGACTTTGAGAAATATTTTTTTAAAATTTTTTCTTTGCCAAAAAAAGCTAGGGCATAAGTGCTTAAACTTCCTAAAGCATTACCTAAAGTCGCCACAAATAAAACCAAATTCATATTAAAATCAAGCTTTATAAAGCCTATGACAAAAGCTTCGCTTGCAAGGGGCAAAAGTGTGCTTGAAAGAAAACACACTATAAAAAGTCCCAAATAACTGATATCATTATATAAAAAATCAAACATTAAAACTCTTTTTTACGCATTAAAATAAGTAAAATAAACAGATAAATGATTAATGAAAAGAATTTGAAAAATTTGGCAATTTGAAAATATAAATCATTAATTTCAAGATCTAATTTTAAAAAAACAGAATATAAAATCACAAAAATAAAATAAATTTTAAAAATATGACTTTGAAAAAATTTATCTAAAAGAAATATATAAATAAAAGAAAAAATAAAAGCCGAATAAATGAAAAATTGCCATAAAATAGTAGTTTTTAAACTAAAATATTCGCTAAAACAAAAAACCAATATCACATAAATAAAAGAAAAAGTTAAAAGAAACATAAATTTTTCTTTTCTAAAAATAAAAAATAAAAACAAATGTATAAAAGAGAATAAAATAATTAACAAAAAACTTAGAACAGAATTTAAAAAGCTTAAATTTTGCCTTAAATGATAAAGTTTTTGATCATTTAAATTTAACATTTCAAAACTTTGTGGCGGCATTTTATAAGCACTATAATCAATAATTAAATAATGATTAAAAATATAAACTAAAACGCTTTGACTTAAACTTACAAAAATGGTGAATAAAATGCCAAAATTAAATATTTTCTTTTTCATTGGATACAAGCTTTAAATTTGAACTAAGTTTGATATTTTGGTTTTTACTAAGTGAGAAAGCAAATAGTGCGTAATAAATGGCAAATAATAAATAAATCATAAACCAAAGAGTTAAAGCAAAAGAAGGCTCACTATAAATTAGAACAAACATAAATATATAAATAATTATAAAAATCGCACTTTTAAAAAGAAAACAAGCCATAAAATAAGATTTGTTTTCACATAAAGTTTTTAAAGTTTTAAAAAATATAAAATTGCAAAAAATGGTTATCACAGGACATAAAAAAGAAAAACCATATAGAAAAATACGCAATATCTTATCAGTAAGATAAGGATTAGCAAGATAATTTAAGCTAAGTAAAGCAATAAATTGAGTAAATATAGCTATAAAAAAACTAATGAGCAAAACTTTACTTTCACTTGCAAAATAAAGCTTTAAAATCATAGCCAAATAAGAAATTAAAAAAATTACAAAAAGAGTCCTAGCTAAAAAATCAGTGATAAGATCATAATTTAACAATTTTAAATCATAGGCAAAAATAGGTAAAAACTGAAAACAAACACAAAGTAAAAAACTTACAAAAACTACCCACGCGAGCTTTTTGATATTTTTAAAATCATTAATCAGCTTTTTTAAAAATTTATACCTTTCAAAAGCATAAACAAAAGTTAAAAAATGCAAAGTAAGAAAGAAAAACAAAACCCCCAATTTCTCAAAAAATATAAAAAACAAAACCCCTAAAGGCACAAATAAAAACGCAAAATAAAAGGATATTTTTACTTCTTTAAAAAGCGAAGCAAGAGTAAGTGAAAATAAAAAATAAAAAACGAAAAATAAAGACAAAAGCCCTAAAAATAAAATTTTATTTTCCAAAAGAAAAAAAGATGAGCCAAGGCTTATAATGGCGAGCAAAAAATAAATTAAAATTTTCTTAGAAGAAAATAAAAAATGAATTCTTAGCACCATAAAAATAAAAGCAAGCACCATATAAACCCAAGAAAAAAGGTATAAAAGCATACCACTGATACAAAGAAATTCGCAATGTAAAGTTCCTACATTTTCGTAAGAAAAAAAGTAAAAAACATTATATAAAGCACAAAAAAATATATAAACACTTAATCTTTTAATCTTAAAAAATGATATTTTTTGTGCCTTTGTCATTTTAGCCCTTTTTTAAGCTCTAAATCTAAATAATATCCTGTGTAGGATTTTGTTTTCTTATGCTCTTTTGCTACTTTTTCCACGCTTCCTGTGCTTATGACTTTTCCGCCTTTTACTCCGCCTTCTGGCCCCATATCGATGATAAAATCTGCGTTTTTAATCACATCTAAATTATGCTCTATCACAAAAACGGAATTTTTAAGATCGACTAAGTGTTGCAAAACCAAAATGAGTTTATTCACATCTTCAAAATGTAATCCTGTGGTCGGTTCATCAAGTATGTAAAGCGTTTTTCCTGTATCGCTACGGCTTAACTCTTTTGCAAGTTTTATTCTTTGGGCTTCCCCACCGCTTAAAGTCGTCGCATTTTGTCCTAAAGTGAGATAATCAAGCCCCACTTTTACTAAAGTGTCTAATTTTTGTTTGATTTTTGGCACAGCGGCAAAAAATTCACTCGCTTCTAAAACACTCATATTTAAAATTTCACTGATATTTTTGCCTTTATATTTTATCTCTAAAGTCGCGTCATTATAGCGTTTGCCTCCACAAGTATCACAAACAACCATTACATCGGGCAAAAAATGCATTTCTATTTTAATCTCTCCATCGCCACTGCATTTTTCACATCTTCCCCCTTTTACATTAAAAGAAAATCGTCCGGCTTTATACCCACGCATTTTGGCTTCTTTTGTAGTGGCAAAAAGATTGCGAATTTCATCCATAGCACCTGTGTAGGTAGCAGGATTTGATCTAGGTGTTCTGCCGATTGGGCTTTGATCAAGATAAATTACTTTATCAAGTTTTTCAAGTCCGATAATTTCTACTCCGCCTAATTTTTTCACTTTTTTAGCACGATTTAATTCTTCTTGTGCAAAAGGAAGTAAGGTTTGAAGGATTAAAGAACTTTTTCCAGAACCCGAAACTCCAGTAATTGCGACTAAATTCTGCAAAGGAAAAGAAACGCTTAAATTTTTGATATTATTAATGCTTACATTTTTAAGCTCTAGCCATTCTTTTTGTTCTCTATTTTTAAGCTGTGAAATTTGTTTTTTACCGCTCATGTAAAGTGCGGTTTCGCTTTTGCTTTTTAAAAGTTCTTTGTAAGTTCCAGCAAACACTACTTCGCCACCAAATTTCCCTGCTTTTGGGCCAATATCTACGATAAAATCAGCTTCTTCTATGGTCATTTTATCGTGTTCTACGACGATTAAAGTATTGCCTTTTTGTTGTAAATTTCTTAAGGTTTTAATGAGTTTTGCCGTATCTCTTTCATGAAGTCCAATACTAGGCTCATCTAGCACATACATCACTCCGCTTAAGCCACTGCCAATTTGTGAAGCAATACGAATTCTTTGTGCTTCGCCTCCGCTAATCGTCCTTGCATCGCGTCCTAAAGACAAATATCCAAGCCCCACATCATATAAAAAGAAAAGTCTTTCATTAATCTCTTTTAAAATAGGCTTTGAAATCATTTTTTCTTGTTCGTTTAAATAAGCGAAATTCTTTTCATTAGCGAAAAAAGCGGTGCTATCTTCTATACTCATATCTAAAATTTCGCCAAGTCCTTTTGAAGCTACCTTTACTGCTAAACTTTCAGGTCTTAAGCGATGACCGCCACAATCTTTGCAAACTTTTTCACTCATATATTCTGCTAAATCTTTTTCATCTTTTAACATTTCATAAGCCATTTTTACCACGCCTTCAAAGGTGCGTTTTAAGCGATTTCTTTTCCAAAAAAAGTCAATGGTTTTTGCATTTCCATATAATACAAGGCGTTTTTGCTCTTCGCTAAGCTCTATAAATGGCAACTTGATAGGAATTTCATTTTGTTCGCAAAAGGCGATTAAAAACTTATAATAATAGCTTTTGTTAAAACCATACATTATTTTAACCGCACCATTTTCAAGGCTTAGGCCTTCATCGATGATTTTTTTCATATCCAGTGTATAGCGAATTCCAAGTCCATCACAAGCCCCGCAAGCTCCTTTTGGAGAATTAAAAGAAAAACTTAAAGGTTCAAGTGGTACAAAAGAAATTTTGCAATCAAAACAAGCACAGTGTTCGCTAAAATGGTAGTTTTTATTAAGTCCCACTTCATCGGGGTTTAAAACTTCTATTTCGATCTCACCGAAGCTTTCTTCTAGGCCTTTTTCTATATCACTTGCAAGACGTGAAAGTAAATCTTCGCTGATCTCAAGGCGATCGATAACTAATTTTATAGTGTGTTTTTTGGTTTTTGCCAGTTCTATATCTTCATCAAGTCTTACCAAAACTCCATCAATTTGTGCTCTTACATAGCCTTTGTTTCGCAAATTTTCAAGCAAATCCGCGTAAGTTCCTTTTTTTTCACGCACTAAAGGAGCGTAAATGATGATTTTAGCACCTTTTGGGAATTTTAAAATTTCTCCTACAATATCACTCGCACTCATAGATGAAATTTTTTGTCCGCATTGGTGGCAGTGCTGGATGCCTATCCTAGCGTATAAAAGTCTTAAATAATCATAAATTTCAGTGATAGTTCCCACGGTTGAACGCGGATTTTTAGAAGTGGTTTTTTGATCAATGGCTATAGCAGGGGTTAAGCCTTCGATTTTATCAACATCGGGTTTGCCTACTTTGTCTAAAAATTGTCTCGCATAAGCACTAAGACTTTCTATATAACGGCGTTGTCCTTCGGCATAAAGCGTACCAAAAGCAAGGGTTGATTTTCCACTACCGCTAAGTCCTGTAAAAACGATGAGTTTGTTTTTTGGAATTTCAAGATTGATATTTTTAAGATTATTTTCTCTTGCGCCTATAATTTTTATACTATCATTCATAAGTTTTTCCTAAGCATTAAATAAACTTAATATTCTAGCATAAGAATATTAAAAAATAAGCTTTTATTTTTTTGGAATTTTGACTTACTAAAAAGCCAAAATTCCAAGTTTTTTGAGTAAAGAATGAGTGGTTGCAAGTATGGATAAAGCATAAACGCAAAGCAAAATTTTTCTATGAGCTGAAATTTGCATTTTTTCTATAATTTTAATACCTATAAAAACGCCTATCATCGAAGCAAGACCAACTAAAATGCCTTTATGGATAACTTCAGAATCTATAACACCTGAATTTGAAAAAGAAATAATGCCAGAAATCGAAGCAAAAATCACAAAAAATAAAGATAAAGAAACAACTTTTTTGCTATCATAGCCTAAAAAATAAGCTAAAATTGGAGCGATTAAAAGTCCTCCACCTATACCTAAAGAAATTGCAAAAATTCCTGTAAAAGCTCCGGCTATAAATAAAATTCCATTTTTAACCCATACTCTTCTTTGACTTTTTACCACATTTTCTTTTATGCCAAAGGCATATTTGATAAAAAATATACAACTTACCCCTAAAAATACAGCTGTAAGAGCTATATCGCTTAAAGCTTGTAATAAAATTCCGCTAAAGCTTGCTCCCACAAGTCCGCCAAGTCCTATAAAAATGCCATCCTTGAGATTTAAATTCTTTTTTTTGTAGTTAATATAAGATCCAAAAACTGCAGCAAAAATCATCTGCAAAACTGAAATTCCAATAGCATGATGTGCACTAGCACCTAAAGCAAACATTGAAGGCACGATAATCATACCTCCACCAATCCCAAAAAGTCCCGAGGTGATGCCTGAAAATATACCTATAAATATATAGGGCAAATCTGTTAAATTCATTATTTTTCCTAAAATAAATTACTCATAAAAAAATAATTCTATCTTGTTAAACTTATCTTAGTTTTAATTTTTATCTTATATATTAAAACATACTTTTTTGATTAATTTAACTAGAATAAATTTACTTTTTGTAACTTTGCTAAAAATTATAAATAAGTATTAAAGAAAAATTTATATTTTTTTGTTTAAAATTAAAAGACTCAATAGTAATATTTTAAAAGAAAGGTAGAAGATGGATCGGAATAATTTTCTCGGCAATATTTTAATCTTATTATTAACACACACTCTTCGCTCTTGGCGTTTCTAAACTTCTTTTTTTATTCTTAAATCATAAATCATTTTTTTAATTTTAATATTTTTATTTTAAAGGTTTTATTATGCTTAAAAATAAAGCAAATTTATATTATAGGCAAATTTTGCATCATTTTCCTGATTCTTATTTTGCTGAAGATTCTACTAAAATCATTATAGGCATTAATTGTGAATTTTATGATGCTAATAATATGAATTTTAGTGAATTTAGGGCGAAATTTTATGAATGTGCTTCGAAACAGCAACTTTGTGAATATTCTGGTTTTTTTGGTGTTTTTAGTGCAAATTTTATTTCTTTGTTTGAAAATTTATCTTCTAGTCAAAATAAAAATTATGATTTTCCAGACTTTTTATTTGCTAATGCTAAAGCTTATTTGGTTTATGAAAAACTCAATAAAATGTTTTTTAAATACGGAGATATGAAATATTTTAATTTTCTAAAAGAAGAATATAATTTAGATAAAAAAAATTACAAATACAAAATACTGCAAGATTTGCAAGCAGAAAAAGAAGATTTTATCCGTATGGTTGCAAAAGCTAAAGAATATCTTTTAAGTGGAGATATTTTTCAGGTGGTTTTAAGTAAGCAACTTTGCATAGAGCATAATTTCGATAGTTTTGAATTTTATGAGTTTTTGAGTGAGCTAAATCCTAGTGCTTATATGTTTTATTTTCCTACTAAATATGGCATTGTTTTGGGTTCTTCTCCAGAATTTTTATTAAAAATTAAAAATAGGGAAATTTTTCTAGCTCCTATTGCAGGAACTAGAAATTTAGATGAGAAATCTGATATTTTAAAGCTTGAAAAAGAACTTTTAAATGATGAAAAAGAACTTAGTGAGCATAAAATGCTTGTGGATTTAGCAAGAAATGATGCGTCTAAATTTGGAATAAATACGCGTGTTGAAAATCTTTTTAGTATCACTCGAAATCAATTTGTTATGCATATAGTTAGTGAGGTTTATGCAGTGATGGATAAACAAGCCAATATTTTTGATGTTATAGGAGCGACTTTTCCAGCAGGAACTTTAAGCGGTGCTCCAAAAATAAGAGCTTTAGAGCTTATAAATGAGCTTGAAAATTTAGATAGAGGGGTTTATGGAGGTGCGATTGGATTTTTAAATTTTAATGAAAATGTTGTATTGGCTATTATTATAAGATCAGCATTTTTTAAAGAAAATAAAGCTTTTGTTGCAAGTGGTGCAGGTATAGTATTGCAAAGTGATGCACAAAAAGAATATGAAGAAATATGTGCTAAACGCAAGGCCTTGCTAGTAAGTTGTGAAAAAATGGTTAAAAAGGGCTAAAATGATACTTTTAATTGATAATTATGATTCTTTTGTTTTTAACATTAAGGCTATGCTAAAAAGCGTATGCGAAGATGAAATTTTAGTTATTAGAAATGATAAAATTACTTTAGAAGAAATTAAAAATTTAAATCCAACTTATATTATTTTAAGTCCTGGTCCAAAACATCCAAAGGATAGTGGTATTTGTCTTGAGATCTTTAAATCACGACTTAATATACCTACTCTTGGGATTTGTTTAGGACATCAAGCTTTGGGTTTTAGTTTTGGGGCCGAAATTTCTAAATTAAAAAATCCTATGCATGCAAAAAATTCCTTGATGAAAATTTGCGACAAAGATACAATTTTTAAAGATTTTAATGATGAGATAAATATAATGCGTTATCACTCTTTAGAAGTAAAAAACCTACCTAATGATTTTAAAGCTTTAGCTTTTAGTGATGATGGTGTTTTGATGGCTATGAAGCACAAGTTTTTACCTTATTTTGGAGTGCAATTTCATCCAGAAAGTTATTTTAGCGAGTATGGAATAAAAATCTTTTCTAATTTTTTAAATCAGAGCAAAATATCACAGGTAACAAATCAAAATTTGAGTTTTTATTTGCAAAAAATGAGTGAAAATTTATATTTAGAAAGTGAAGATTTTTCACAAATTTGTAAAATCTTAATGAGTAAAGATTGTGAGCCTTTACAAGTAGCGGCTTTACTTGTTTTAATCACTGAAAAGTCATTAAATCAAAAATCTTTAAGTTGTTTGGTGCGTGAAATTTTACATTATTCTAAAACTTTTAGTGATGAAAGTGATATGATAGATATATGTGGGACTGGTGGTGATAATTTTAAAAGCATCAATGTCTCAACTGCGAGTGCTTTTATTTTAGCTTCTTTGGGGTTAAAGGTAGCAAAACATGGAAATAGAGCTATTTCTAGTGCAAGTGGAAGTACAGATGTTTTAGATGCTTTAAAAATACAAATTCCTAATAATTTAGAATGTGCTTTAGATGATTTACAAAATAAAAATTTGGCCTTTTTTCATGCTCCTTATTTTCATCCTTTGATAGGGGAATTAAAAGAGCTTAGAACAAAACTTGGAGTAAGAACCGTTTTTAATGTTTTAGGTCCTTTACTTCATCCTAATTTGAAACTCAAATATCAAATGATGGGAAATTATCATGCACCTGTGCATAAGCTTTTGGCTGAAGTTTTAAGGTTGTTGGGACGAAAAAAGGCTTTGGTGGTGCGTGGTAATGATGGAATGGATGAGATCAGTATTTGTGATGAAACGAAAATTTTTGAAGTTAAGGACAATGAAATTTATGAGTATAGTATTACTCCTGAGCAGTTTGGTTTTAGGCGAGCTTTTCATAATGAAATCATAGGGGGTAATGCTTATGAAAATGCTAAAGATTTAAAGGATATTTTAAGTGGAAAAATGAAAGGAGCTAAATTTGATATAGTGATTTTAAATTCAATGTTTGCACTTTATACAGCAAATAAAGTTGAAACTCCTTTAAAAGCAAAAGATATTATTTTAGAAGCAATTTATTCTGGAAAAGTGATGCAATATTTTAGGAGTTTAAATGATAAAACTTAAAATTTGCGGTATAAAGGATGAAAATAATGCTAAAGAAATAGCTAGTTTAGATGTTGATTTTATGGGTCTTATTTTTGCAAAAAGTCCAAGACAAGTTAATTTAAAACAAGCCATAAAATTAAGCAGTATTATCCACAATAAATCAAAAATGAGTGTAGGGATTTTTGTAAATGAAAATTTGGAATTTATTGTGAGAATGATAACTCAAGCAAGGCTTTGCGGAGTCCAAATTCATAGAAAAATAAGTGAGTTCGAGTTTGAAATTTTAAAAGAAAATAATGTTTTTGTTTGGCAAGTTGTTAGCGTGGATAATTCTTTATGTATAGAAAAAACTATTAATGCTGATTTGATTTTGTTCGATACTAAGGGAAAATTTCAAGGTGGCAATGGGGAAAGTTTTGATTGGGGATTATTAAAAGATTTTAAAGAAGATTTTGCTTTAGCCGGTGGAATAGGGGAGCATAATATAAATGAAGCTTTAAAACTAAAACCAAAGATTATAGATTTAAATTCTAAAGTAGAAAAGCAAAACTATTTAAAAGATGTGGAAAAAATTAATCAAATTATCAAGGAGGTAAAAAAATGAAAAAAGCATATTATGGGGAATTTGGTGGGCAATTTTTACCCGAGAGTGCAATGTTTGCTTTAAATGAATTAGAAGATGCTTTTTTAAGATTGTCTAAGGATAAAATATTTAAAAAAGAACTTAAAGAGCTTTTATCCACTTATGTGGGACGCCCAACTCCGCTTTATTTTGCCAGAAATTTAAGTAAAAAATATGGGCATGAAATTTATCTTAAACGCGAAGATTTAAATCATACAGGGGCGCATAAAATTAATAATGCTATAGCACAGGCTTTGATGGCAAAAAAAATGGGTAAGAAAAAAATTATTGCTGAAACAGGTGCAGGGCAACACGGATTAGCAACTGCTACAGCAGCGGCACTTTTAGGGCTTGAATGTGAAATTTATATGGGTGAAACCGATGTGCAAAGACAAGCCTTAAATGTTTATAAAATGGAACTTTTAGGGGCTAAGGTTAATGCGGTGCAAAATGGGCTTCAAACTTTAAAAGAAGCTACGACTGCTGCAATTCAAGCTTGGGTTGGAGACATTAAAAATCTTTTCTATGTGGTTGGAAGTGCGGTAGGGCCTTATCCGTATCCCAAAATAGTAACACATTTTCAAAGTATTATAGGTAAAGAGTGCAAAAATCAACTTAAAAAACTTGGAAAAAAAGTTGATTATATCATAGCAGCTGTAGGTGGAGGAAGCAATGCGGCTGGAATTTTTTATGATTTTATCAAAGATGAAAGTGTCAAGCTTATTGGCATAGAGGCAGGAGGACTAGGCATTAACACTCCTTATCATGCTGCAACATTAAGCAAGGGAAAAATAGGCATTATCCATGGTATGAAAACTAAGGTTTTACAAGATGATTTGGGCAATATTTTACCCGTACATAGTGTTTCTGCAGGGCTTGATTATCCAGGAATCGGTCCTTTGCATGCTTTTTTATTTACAAGTAGCAGGGCAAAATATCATGCTATTACCGATGAAGAATGTATGAGAGCTTTAAAATTGCTTTGCAAGGAAGAAGGGATTATTGCCGCTATTGAAAGTTCTCATGCTTTAGCATTTTTGGAAAAGCTTTGTCCAGCATTGAGTAAAAAAAGTGTGATCGTGGTTAATTTATCCGGTAGAGGAGATAAAGATATGCAAATGATTAGGGAGTATAAAAAAGGGGTAATTTATGGTTGATTTTAGAAAATTTTATAAAGATAAAGCTAATGTTGCTTATATGGTTTTAGGATACCCTAATTTAACAATTACTGAAGAATTTTTAAAGCATTTAGATGAAAGTGTGATTGATATTTTAGAATTAGGAATTGCTTATAGCGATCCAATTGCTGATGGGAAAATAATTTCAGACGCTGCTAAAACGGCTTTGGATAAGGGTATGGATCTTTATAAGGTGTTTGAGCTTTTGGCTAGAGTAAAAACAAAAAAAGCTTTGGTTTTTATGGTGTATTATAATTTGATTTTTTCTTATGGTTTGGAAAAATTTGTTAAAAAGTCTAAAACTTTAGGAATTTCTGCTTTGATAGTTCCTGAATTAAGTTATGAAGAAAGTAAGCCTTTGTATAAAGAATGTCAAAAATATGATATAGCTTTAATCACTTTGATTAGTGTCACAACTCCAAAAGAACGCATAAAAAAGCTAGTAAAAAATGCTAAAGGTTTTATTTATTTACTTGCTAGTGTTGGAATAACAGGTGGAAAAAGTGTAGAAAATCAACTTCTAGAAGAAAAGATAAAAGAAATTCGATCATTTACAAAATTACCTATTTTTGTAGGTTTTGGAATAAAGGATAATGCTGATGTAAAAAATATGCGAAAACTTGCCGATGGTGTGATAGTTGGTACTAATATAGTGAAACTTTTTGAAAGTCAAAATATAGAGCAAATTTCAAAAGGAGTAAAAGAAATTTTCAAAAAATAATTTTTTAAAACATATTTTTATTTTATATTTACTATAATTTTAAATTAAGTTTTTTATTAAAGGTGGTTTTATGCTAAAAATTCTTGAGTACTCAATTACGCATTTTTGCGAACATATTTTAAGACTTCGTATTGAAGCGGCTAAAGATATAAGCGGTGAGCTTTATGGAGCTAGCATTCCTATTTTAGAAAAAAGTGGTGGAGAAACTAATTTTTATCTTTTCTTTCCAAAAGAAACTTTGCAAAAGATTGCTGAGATTTTAATCAATGATGATAAATTTAAAGAAGATGATTGGTGTGATTTAACTAAAGAATGTGCTAATCAAATTATAGGTTATGCTAAAAATTTGCTCAATGATGCTAAAGGTGATGATGAGTATAAACTTGGTATACCAGAATACTTAGGTAAAGTAGATTTTTCAACCATAGTTTTAGATGAAGCATTAACTTATCAGCTTGATAATCATTCTTTTAGGGTAGGGTATTGTAAATAATGAATGATGATATCGACTTGAACGATCATCATGGACTTTTGCAGTCCTATGAAGATATTTTAGATATCACTGTAGATTTTGTTAGTGAGCTTGGCACTACAAATATGAGTGTTTCTGAACTTTTAAAACTTGAAGTAGGATCTGTAATTGATCTTGAAAAGCCTGCGGGTGAAAGTGTCGAGCTCTACATTAACAAGCGTATTTTTGGAAAAGGCGAAGTAATGGTTTATGAGAAAAATTTAGCGATTAGAATTAATGAAATTTTGGACTCTAAAACTGTACTTCAATATTTTAAAAAAGAAATTTAATGAGAATTTTATTATTATGCTTATTTACCTTACCACTTTTTGCGGCAGAACTAATAAGTTATAATATCTATGATAGGAATGATAGAGTGGATTTAATGCTATCTTTTGATAGTGCATATAATGGTAAAATTTCTCAAAAAAAAGAAAAAGATTTAACCCTTTTGACTTTCACTGATTTAAAATATGGTAAGGAGGAGTTAAAAGATTTAAATTCCCAACTTGTTAGTAAAGTGAGCATCAGCTCTAAAAATAACAATACCTACATTATGTTGCAAAATAAACAAGATATCTCTCTTAATATAAGTTCTATAAATGATAAATTTGGAGTAAGGATCAGAGCTCTAGAAAAAGGTAAGAGTAATACTCTTGTGGAGCAAAATATTATTAATTCGAATGCCAATGAAGAGCTTATGCCAAAACCTAAAAGTACAAGCTTAGAAGGCTATGATTATACTAATTATATTTTGGTTATGCTTGTTTTAATAGCTTTACTTATAGTTCTTTGGTGGATAAAAAGAGCTATGTCATTTAGAAATAGCAGTGTTTCTAGGGATTTTCGTATTGTTTTTCAAAGATTTTTAGATAAAAATAATCAACTTATTGTTTTTGAATATGCAAATAAGCGTTATACTATGATAATGGGAAATTCTAATATCGTATTAGATAATATTGAAATTCCAGATTATGAACCCATAAAAACAGAACAAACAGAAAAAACTTTTGATTCTTTTTTTGAAGAAAATAAAAAACGCATTCAAAGTTTAATAGAGCAACGCCAAAAAAATAAAAAATCTTAAGGTTTTTGATTGATAGCTAAAGCTATTGTAGTAGGTTTTGAGATTTTTTTAAGTTCATCTTTAGGTAAATCAAGTTTTTGAGTGGAATTATAAATATAAAGTGTATTTTTTGAAAAGGCAAATTCAATTTTATCATTACTAGAGCTTAAAATTTTTGCTAGATTTAGAATAAAATTTAACCAAGAAATTATATAAGTATTTGGCAAGAGTTGCTTATAAGGATCTAGATTGTGCGAATTTACTTTTTTTCCATTGAGTTTTATGATGCTTGCAATTAATACTTTTTCCTTATGTGAAAAACCATAGCTTAATCCTCCTAAAATAAAATGACTAGAATGCTCGTTTGAAAAATAAAAATTTAAATACTCTCCTATATGGCAAAGCTTTGCAGCATGTAATAAAGTTTTTTTATAATCTTTATTAATTTTATGAAGATTAATGAGAACATCAAAAATTTGTCCAGCAAAATAAGGTGTTTGGTAATTAATATCTTTTTGCAAAAATCTATCTTGCAAAGATTTTAAGCTAGGATTAAAATTAGATGGAAAAGTAATTTTTGGACGCAATAAATCTTGTAAATATACCCCTTCTCTAATACCAACGCCACTTGTGATGATTTGTTTAGCTTTTAATTTTTGAGCTATTTTTAAGAAAATAAAAATTCCTTCCTTGATAGTATCAAAACGATCTTTTTTTATGCCAAAATGAGTTAAAGAATCTATTTTAGAATTGAATATTTTAAGTATATGGCTTTTTTCTTCGCTTAAAGAATATCTAAAATCGTGTAAATTTTTTAAAGGATAGGAGTTTTTTTGCATAATAGAATTTGAAATTGCTCTTAGACTTCCACCTATTGCGATAAGATTATGGTTGCAAAAATCAGCTGGAATTTGTTCTAAAATTGGTGCAATAAAATTATCCAAATCATTCATTTTGCCTTTGTCATAAAACAATTCTTTTAAACGCACTGTTCCAATATCCAATGAAATACAAGAAACAATTTTATTATTTTTAATGAGACAAAGTTCACTCGAACCACCACCTATATCAAGGGTTGTTCCATCTTTAAAAGGGCTTAATAGATTTAAAGCAGCAAGACCGCCCAAATAGCTTTCACTTTTTCCATCTATGCAACGAATATTTAAATTTAAATTATTTTTAATTCTTTTGATAAAGTCATTAGAATTGGGAGCATCTCTTAAAGCTGAAGTTCCAACGATAAAAATTTTTTTACATTTATGTTTTAAAGATCTTTTTTTAAAAAATAATAGCGCATCTTCAGCTCTTTGCATAGCATCTTCTTGAAGAATTTTACCATTATTGTAAGCATTTTCGCCTAATCTGACTTTTCTTTTATATTCATAAGCAGTGTAAAATCCGTAACGTGAAGTTTTTTCAAAAACTACCATCCTAATAGAGTTTGAACCTAAATCAACAACGGCAGTTTTTTTTGCCATTAAAATTCTCTATTACGATTTTTTAATTTTAATTCTTCTATAGTTTCTACATTATCAGGATCGGGTATAATACACTCATAAGGACAAGCTACTATACAAGCAGGCTCTGAAAAATCATTGACACATTCTGAACAAAGATCAGGATCGATTACATAAATTGGACTATTTTCATATATAGCTTCATCAGGGCATTCTTCTCTGCAAGCATCACAACAAACACAATCTTTTGTAATTAAAAGAGCCATTGTTACCTTTCAAATCTAAAAATAATTTTACTTTATACAATAATAAAACTTAAATATAATATAAAAAATCAACAAATAAATATAAATTAAAATTTTTGCACTAAAAAGTGCAAAAATAATTAAGATTTTTTAGGAAAGCAGAAACGATATCCTCTACGACGAACTGTTTCTATTGTAGAGATATTTAAAGGTTTATCCATTTTTTGACGGATTTGATTGATAGCCACTTCAATTACATTAGGAGTTACAAGCTCAGGTTCTTCCCAAATAGCATCTAGAAGTTGCTCTTTTGATACAATTTGATCCGAATGTCTTGCTAAGTGTGTTAAAACTTCAAAAGGCTTTCCTTTAAGTTCTATATCTTGATCTTTATAAGTGATTTTTTCTTCATCAGGGTCAATCACTAAATCTTCAATTTTAATCACATTAGTGCCACCAAGTCTTAATCTTGCTTCAATTCTTGCAAGTAAAATATCAAAATCTAAAGGCTTTTTGATAAAGTCATCAGCACCTGCTTTTAATGCTTTAATTTCTGTATCTTTGTCCGCTTTTGAAGACATAATCATAACTGATGTTCTAGGAGATTTGTGTTTGATTGTATTTACAAGTTCTGCTCCATCTCCATCTGATAAATTCCAACTTGCTAATACTAGATCATAATGTCTGATACCAATAAAATATTCGCCATCTTTGAAATTTTCTGAAGAGTCAGTTTGATAACCAAATTCATTAAGATTGTCTATTATAGTTTTATTAAGGCTTATTTCATCCTCTATAACTAAGATTCTCATTGTTATATCCTTTTATATTAAGAAAATTTTAAAGGATTATAACATAAATTAAGTAAATGTTTAGATATCTTTAAACAAAAATTAATAAAATTTTTTTAAACTCACGCCAACTTTAGCATTTTTAATGATTTTGGGTTTATAGGTGGTTATTTTTATGTAAGAAATTTGCGGAAATTTATCTTTTAGTTTTTGGCAAACAAACTCTAAGGAATCTTCTAAAGTAAAAAATTTCTCTTGTTTATAATATTTTTTAATTTTTTTTGAAACTTTTGCATAGTTTAAAAATTCACTTGCTTTAGCTTGAAAATCAATGCAAATTTTTTGCTTTTTTTTGCGTTCAAAATCTAAAATTCCAATAATGCACTTAAAATGCAGTTTTATTCTTATATGACTCTGCATTCTTCTTTAAATATTAATCTTTTGATGTTTGATAAGTGCTTATAAAAAATAATAAAAGCAATGATAAATATAGGCGCATGGGTGTGAATTACATCCATATTATAATTAAAAATAAAAGAACTTCCTACAAAAGTTATTAGAGCTAGTAAAGATGCAAGTGAAGATATTTTGAAAATTTTACCAACTATAAACCATATAATAAAGGCACACAGTACTTCCAAAGGAAGTAAAATTATCATAGCTCCTGCACCTGTGGCCACTCCTTTTCCGCCTTCAAATAGTAAATAGACAGAAAAACAATGCCCAAATACAGCTAAAACAGCCACGCTCCAAAGCAAACCCAAATCATAATTTAAAAATTTAAGTATAAGTAAAGGTATAGCCGCTTTTGCAAAATCTAAAATTGCAGTTGCAATAGCAAGTTTTTTTGCTAAAGTGGGGTTATATTCTTTTACAACTCTTAATACATTTGTTGCACCTATGCTTTTTGAGCCCGAATTTGTAATGTTTAAGTGGGCAAATTGTTTTGCTAAAATCAGTCCAAAAGGAATAGAACCCAAAAGATAAGCAATTGCATAAATGATTAGATTTTCCATAATAATATAAGCCTTAATATAGTTTAAAAATTATAGCTTTTATTATAGATAAAAAAAATAAACAAAATAAAAATAAATAAGATAAAATAAGTATTAATTAATTATTAATATTTTATAATAATTTTTATTGTTATTTAAGTAATAAAAATATAGTATT
>NZ_NFNY01000119.1 GCF_002179165.1 Campylobacter jejuni | reverse complement strand
ATTTTAAAATTTACAGATCTTTGAAAGGATTAAAATAAAAAAATTATGATAATTAATATTAATTATTATTTTATTTTTATTATAGTATAATTGCCAAAAATTTTAATAAAATAGCGGAGCAATATATGGATTTTTTAAAAGATTATATTGATTTAATTATCTTTGTAATCCTAGGAATTATGGCATTTATAGCTTTTTGGTGTGTCGTGGAAAGAATATTATTTTTTAAAAAATTAAATTTTAAAAATTATGAAAATCAAGAGCAATTTGATGACGCTATTAGTGAGAATTTAACCGCTATTTATATTATTTATTCTAATGCTCCTTATGTAGGTCTTTTAGGAACCGTTGTGGGAATTATGATTACTTTTTATGAAATGGGAATAGCTGGAAATATTGATGTTAAATCCATAGTTGTAGGACTTTCCTTGGCGCTTAAAGCTACAGCTTTAGGGCTTTTAGTGGCAATTCCTGCTTTAATGGCATACAATGCTTTACTACGAAAAATTTCACTTCTAAGCAACGCTTACAAAATGAGTAAAAATGCTTAAACTTCCAAAAAATGAGGGCTTAAACATAGTCCCTTTTATAGATATAATGCTTGTTTTACTTGCAATCATTCTTAGCGTTTCAACCTTTATTGCACATGGAAAAATAAAAATCGATCTTCCTAAAAGCCAAAATGCACCGATCTTAAGCAATAGTGAAAAAAAATTATCTATTAGTATTGATAAAAATAATATTTTTTATTTGGACGATAAAGTTACGGATTTAAACACTTTAAATGATACAATCTCTTCTCTTGATAAAAAAACCATTATAGAACTAAAAAGCGATAAAAATGCAAAATTTGAAAGTTTTGTCAAAATCATCGATATATTAAAAAATCAAAAACATGAAAATTTTCAAATCATTACCGAGAAAAACTGATGAAAAATGCTTTGTTTAATCACAAATCACAAGCTTTTTATATTTCATTTTTATTTTTTATACCCTTAATTTTTTTATTTTTTAATTCTGCAAATTTCTTCAAAATAGAATTTAAAAAGCAAGAAAATTTCACTTTAGCCATAAAACAATTTATTCAAAATAATCCAAATTCCATTTCACCCACTCCTATAAATCCAAAAACCATACAAGCCCAAAAGCCTGAATTTAAGCAAAAACCCATTAAAAAAACAAAAAAAATTATTGACAAAAAAGTAAGAACCATACAGACAAAACCTGTACCCAATATTACTCCACAGATATCTAAGTCAAATGAAACCACAAAAGAAATTCAAAGCAATCCTACCAATCCTACGCAACTAGATTATGGCAAAGACAATCATCCCATATTGGAAAAAATTCAAAAGGCTATTATGGAGCAAGCGAAAAAAAATTATCCAAGGCAAGCAAGAAAAATGCGTATGCAAGGTGTGGTAAAAGTGGAATTTTTATGGAAAGAAAACCAAAATCTGGCTGAATTAAAAATCATTAAAAGTTCAGGATATGATTTGCTAGATAAAAGTGCCTTAGAAAGCATACGCAAAGCTTCAGCTTTTTTTCCTTCTTATGAAAGCGATTTAAGGATAGTTTTACCTATAAGTTATAATTTAAGCTAATTTATCTATAATGCTCAAACTCCCATAATCCATTTCTTTTTGCAAATCTGAATTTAAATTTTTACTCAAATCATCCAAATCTTTTTGTTTTAACTGCTCGTATTCATCAGGATATTTCTGCTTTAATTCCAAAAGTTCTTGCATATTTAAAGCACTAAGTCCTTGCTCTAAAGCTTTGTCCTTAAGACTGGAATTTTCTTGTTCATTTTGTGCATCTTCAATAGCACTTTGCATTCTTTTGAGTTTTTCTAATAATTGCTTGCTTATAGGATTTCCATTATCAAACATAGCTTGTGCCTTAGCTAAAATTTGCTCTTTAGAACCATTACTTTCTAAAATAGTGATTTTTCCATCAGCATTTTTATCAAAATAAAGCAAAGCATTCAAAGCACTCTCTAAGTCTCTTTTGCACTCAGTGTCTGCCCTACTTTTACCGCCACCTTCATTTAAATAAAGCTGTCTTATAAGATCATTAGGTCCGCCTTTGGGATTATCGGGCGTTATTGTTAAGCCATCATAAAGATAAATATCGCTGATTTCTTTTTCTTCTATGATTCCATTTTTATCTTTATCTGCTTTGATAAAATTTAAATCATAAGCAACATTTTTAAACCAACCTGCTATGAAATTTTGGGCTTTTCCATTGAGTCTTACGCTATTATCTTCTCTTAAAAAATAATCTTCTTTGTCTTCAAAATGCCTTAAAAGATTTTCAAAATTTCCCTTTGTTAAACTCAAACCCACAAGCAAAGAACTTTCCTCATCTTCAAAAATAACCTTAACGCTTTGCTGTCTTTGTAAATCTAAATTTCTTAGAAAATCTTCTGCTTTAAATTCTTCTTGCTTTAGACTCTCATAATCTTTTTTAGCAATACTTGCTCTTTTAGAATAAATCGCCACATCATTTAACCCAATAATTTGCACATCTTTAGCGATTTTCATAGCTTTTCCTTAACTCTCACACTCTCTTATCCACAAATATGGCTTCATTGTTACTTATTTGCAGCATTAAATCTTTTTTTAAATTTTGCCCTAAATTCTCTAAAGACTTATTTTGGAGTTCTTCAAAAATTTGTGGGTTACTTGCTTTAAGTTTTGCTTGTTCATCTGCACTTAAGGCACTTAGTCCTTTTTCTTTAGCGATTTCAAGTAAGTCTTTATCGTCTTTTTCATCTTTTTTCTTTTTGACTTTTACCTCATCATTTTCATCACTTTTTTGTGGATCTGTAATTTTGGTAGCATCTGCACTTCCGCCCGTTGCATTTTTTATATCTCTTAAAATATCTGTTAAACTTTCATCTTTGAAATCAAATTCATTGACATTTCCGTCAAAATTCACATCTTTTTCTATGGCGAAATTAAGCCTAGTTTGCAAATTTACATTTAAACTTAATTCATCTTCACCTTTAAAAGCTAAATTTTGCATACTTTCAAATAAGGTATTTTTGTGAAATTTCATATTGATATGATTTGATTCTTCTTTATTATTTAATGAATTTGGATTAAAAAACTCGCTGCTTATTTTTTCAAACCAATTAGCAATAAACTCATTAGCTTCGCCATTAAGCCTTATAGTTCCATCATCTCTAGCGATATAATTCGTAAAAGAGCCAAAATGACTTTGTAAATTTTTATAATTTTCATCACTGATTTTTAAAGCCATAAGTTCGCCTTGTTTGCTTTCAAAAACCACTTTAAAGCCTGAAATTTCATTATTTGAAATATCATTTACTTTGACTTTTTCTTGCTCTTCTTTTTTTAATTCTAAAATTTCTTTACGATTTATAACATTTTGAGAACTTGGTAAAGAAACATTAAAATCATTGATTGTTAATTTATCCATAATAACTCCTTAGAAATTTTAAAGCCCAAAACGACACATTTGTCTTTGATATTGAGCAGACAAAGAATTGCATTGTTTCAATCTTATCTTATAATCAACTTATTCTCAGTTGTGCTATAAGCAAACCAATAAAACAAGCAACTAGCACAATTAAAGAGTAATTTTCTATAACAAACTCAATAAAAATATTTTATAATTGTAATCTTAAAATTATTTGATACAATTACAAACTTTGATATCGACAAAAAATCAAATTTATTTATACTAAAATTAAATCTTAAAAAGGAATACAAATGAAAGCATTAGCTCTTTTTAGTGGCGGACTTGATAGCATGCTCGCGATGAAGCTTATCACTTCGCAAGGCATTGAAGTTAAAGCCTTAAATATCAATATAGGCTTTGGAAGCACAAGTGATAAAAGCGAGATGATGAAAAAGCGTGCTGCGATGGTCGGTGCGGATTTTGAAATGATAGATGTAAGAAATTCGTATTTGCAAAAAGTGCTTTTTAACCCACAATATGGCTATGGAAAGCATTTTAATCCTTGCATAGATTGCCACGCTTTTATGTTTAAAACCGCACTTTCTATGTTAAAAGAAGAAAATGCAAGTTTCATCATAACAGGCGAAGTTTTAGGCCAACGCCCGATGAGTCAAAGAAGTGATGCAATGGCAAAAGTTAAAAAACTGGCTTTAGATCAAGAAGATTTAATCCTTCGCCCTATGTGTGCGAAAAATTTACCTTTAACAAAACCCGAAAGAGAAGGCTGGGTGGATAGAGACAAACTTGAAGGCATTAGCGGAAGAAGTCGCAAAAGACAACTCGAACTTGCAGCCAAATTTGGTTTGGAAGATTTTGAAAGTCCTGGTGGTGGGTGCTTACTTACGCTTGATAGTTTTGCCAAAAAAATTCGTGACTTTATAGAATTTGATAAAGATATGCAGGTAAATGACGCACAACTTTTAAAATACGGACGCCATTTAAGACTGCCAAATGGGGCTAAAATGATAGTGGGTAGAAATGAGTTAGAAAATGAGCTTTTAAGGAATTTAAAAACTCCAAAATATGAAGAAATAGGGCTTGAAGATTTAATCGGGGCTTATTCTTTACTTAGCACAAATGCAGATGAAAAAGACTTAGAACTCGCTCTAAAAATCGCTCTAACTTATACTAAATGCGAAATAGGTAATAGTTACAAACTCAAATTTAAAAATAAAGACTATCAAAGCGTGGCTTTTGAAGATAAAGAAGAAATCAAAAAATTTTTTATCTCCTAAAGTATAAAGTATTTTTCAAAAAGAACGATATAGTATTTGAATCTTTTCAAAATATTGCAAATTTAAAGTCCGTTTCTACGGACTTTTACTCATAAATCTTTCTTAGATTATTTAAATTTGAACTCGCATTTAAAAGCAAACAATCAGCTATTACCAAACGCACCATAGCATTTGCGACCACACTTCCTCTAATCCCTACACAAGGATCGTGTCTACCTTTTAATTCAAATTCCACATTTTTACCAAATTTATCCATACTTGCTTGTTTTGCAAAAATCGAAGGTGTAGGCTTAAAATAAGTTTTTAAATTAATATCATCGCCATTTGAAATTCCACCTAAAATTCCACCGCTATGATTGCTTAAAAATTTACCATCTTTTAAAGCATCGTTATTTTTTGAGCCACGCATTTTACTCGCACTCATTCCTTCGCCAATTTCTACCGCTTTCACTGCATTAATCCCCATCAAAGCATGAGCTAGCTTAGAATCTAATTTATCATAAAGCACTTCGCCAAGTCCAATAGGAGTATTTTTCACTCTTGTAAAAACTGCAGCACCTACACTATCTTTTGAATTTCTAGCATTTAAAATCTCATTTTTAAAATCATTTTCCAAATTAGAATCAAGACAAAAAATTTCACTTTCTCTGGCAAATTCAAAATCAAATTCTTTTTCATCTAAATTTGAAACGATTTCTCCTACTGCAAAAACTCCACTTTGAACACTGATATTAAATTCTCTTAAAAGCATAGCCGCAATTGCACCAGCAGCTACTCTAGCTACACTTTCTCTAGCACTTGATCTGCCTCCACCCCTATAATCTCTTATACCAAATTTATAAAAATAAGTAAAATCAGCATGTGCAGGGCGAAATAAATCTTTTAAATTATCATAATCTTTAGAATGGGCATTTTCATTAAAAATTACAATAGCTATAGGATGACCTGTAGTAAAACCCTCAAAAACTCCGCTTAAAATTTGTGCTTTATCACTTTCTTTTCTAGGCGTTGCAAATTTACTTCCACCTTTGCGTTTATCAAGTTCGTTTTGTAAAAATTCTTCATCGAATTTAATTCCCGCAGGCATTCCATCAATCACACAACCCACCCCTACTCCATGAGATTCTCCAAAACTTGTGAATTTTAATCTCGTACCAAAAGTATTCATTATAAAGCTCCTAATTTTTCAAGTGCAATTTTTGCTGCCATTTGTTGCGCTTCTTTTTTGCTTCCCGCAATAGCTCTTGCAAATTCTTTCTCTTGGAGTATCAAAGCGATTTCAAATTGTTTTAAATGATCAGGTCCAAAAGCTCTTATGGTTTCGTATTGCGGAATTTGCCCCATTTTTCCTTGTGTGATTTCTTGTAATTTTGTTTTATAATCTTTTATAAGAATTTTTGCATCAATTTTTGGAAAATTTTTTTCTATCAATTTTAAAGCTATTTTTTTAGCTAATTCAAACCCTGATTCTAAATGTATGGCTCCTATAATTGCCTCTAAAGCATCAGAAAGTATAGAAGGTTTTTCTTTGCCACCATTATTTTCTTCAGCCATACTCATAAAAATAAAATCTCCTAAATTTAGGCTATTTGCGATTTTTGCAAAAGATTTTTCATTAACCAAAGCTGCTCTTAATTTTGACAAATCTCCTTCAGCATCTTTAGCAAATTTATGAAAAAGATATTCGCCTACAATTAAATCTAGCACCGCATCGCCTAAAAATTCCAAGCGTTCATTATTATAAGGCTTTTTAAAACTTTTATGCGTTAAAGCGTGGATTAAAAGATTTTTATCCTTAAATTCATAAGCTAAATTTTGTTCTAAAATTTTAATTTTCTCCATTTGTTTCCTTTTGCAATGTTAAAGCGGCTTCGCGTGCTAAAGTATCACATCTTTCATTCTCTAAATGTCCATTATGTGCCTTTATCCAAAAAGCTTTTATTTTATGAGATTTTGCTACTTCTAAATACTCTTTCCATAAATCCACATTTTTTTTACCTTTAAAATCCTTTTTTACCCAAGTTTTAATCCATTCATTAATGCTTTGAACCATTAAATTAGAATCTGTAAAAAGTGAAATTTCACAAGGCTCTTTTAAAGCTTTTAAGGCTTGTATAATCGCCATTAATTCCATTCTATTATTTGTAGTATTAATCTCGGCTCCAAAACCTTCCTTTTTATACTCCTTGTAACGCAAAATATAAGCCCATCCTCCAAAACCTGGATTATTAAGACAAGATCCATCAGTATAAATTTCAATATGTCTCATTATTTTTCACTTCATAGATTATTTTACAAGTATCAAATTCATAACAGATAGGACAATGATAAAAAAATAAAGGCATCATACTTTTACATTCTGTGCAATAATAAGAAAATTCAAGCCTTACCTTAAAAGAATTTTCTCTTAAAATTTTTAGCATTTTAAAATTAGAATTTTGAAATGTTAAATCTTTGGGCGTCTCATCTTCTATCAAACCCAAAGCATAGAAAAATTCAAAATACTCTTTATCTTGCAAATTTAAAACTTTATTTTCTTTATAAAGTAAATCACAAATATTTGAAAAATTTTGATTTAAAAAAATGTGATACTTTTCAAAAATCAAGCGTCCTAACATAGAATTGTCATTAATTTGAAGTTGCAAAATTTGTTCTTTTTTTTCATCATCACTTAAATTTGAAGCGAACAATTTTAAAGCCTTGATAAATTCTCTTTCTTTTTTTACATCTTCTTCAAGCTCAAACAAACACTCTAAAAGATCTAAATTTTCTTCATAAGCTCTTAGTTTAAGATAAATAATCTTTAAAAATTTTAAAGCTTGTATATTTCTTGGACGCAATTTTAAAGCTTGAAGTAAAACTTCTTTAGCACGCTCTAAAAATCCTGCTTTAAAATATACTTTTGCCAAAGAAAGAAAAATAAACTCTTGTTCTTTTTTATCTTTAATTTTTTCAAGTGCAATTAAATAAATTTGAGTTGCTTTTTCAAATTCTCCACTTTTAGTAAAAATTTCAGCCAAAAAACTCAAATTTCTAAAACTCAAACCCTCATTTCTTAATAAATCTTTATGGATATTATCTATCTCAAATTTTTTAATGAATTTTTCAAGCTTTTGTTCTTCATCTTTGCTAGCAAATATTTTCCATATATAATTTGAAACCGCTACAACAAAAATTAAAATCGTTAAAACAATCAATCCTACCAAAGGATCCCTATATTCTACAAAGAAAAAATCCATCATCTCACTTTAAAATTTTATGCTAAATTATAGCCAATTCTTTGTATAATTTTAATTAAGGTTTGAAAATGATAGCTAAAGAAAGTATAGAAAGTTTATCACAAAGAATTAATATTGTTGATATTATTGAAAATTATGTCGAAGTGAAAAAACAAGGCTCAAGCTTTGTTTGCGTGTGTCCCTTTCATGCAGATAAAAATCCTTCTATGCATATTAATGTCCAAAAAGGCTTTTATCATTGTTTTGCTTGCAAAGCCGGTGGAGATGCCTTTAAATTTGTAATGGATTATGAAAAATTAAGCTTTGCTGATGCAGTGGAGAAAGTTGCGAGTCTTAGTAATTTTACCTTGCGTTACACTAAAGAAAAAAATGAAAACAAAAAAGAGCTTAAAAATATACTGCCCATTTTAAATGCTTATTTCAAAGATAATCTCACTCGCCACAAAGAAGCTTTAAATTATCTTTATGATCGAAAATTAAATGATAAAGATATTATCAAATTTGAATTGGGTTTTGCAGGAAGTAGCGAAGAAAGTTTAAGATTACTCCGTAATGAAAATATAACAATGGAAGATGCATTAAGCACAGGGGCGATTAAAAAAGATGAAAAAGGTGATTTTTATGCTAGTTTTATATCACGAATTACCTTTCCAATTTATGATCCAAAAGGTTTGCTTGTAGGATTTGGCGGACGAACATTAAACCCTAATATTATGGCAAAATATGTTAATTCTCCACAAAGTGTATTTTTTGACAAAAGTAGAATTTTTTATGCTTTTAATATAGCCAAAGATGCTATTGCTAAACAAAAAGAAATGATAGTGTGCGAAGGTTATATGGATGCAATAGCCTTTCACAAGGCAGGATTTAATAATGCTGTTGCAGTGCTTGGAACAGCATTAACAGAACACCACATTCCCTTAATCCGTCGCTATGAAGCCAAAGTCATTTTATGCTTTGATAATGATGAAGCAGGATTAAAGGCTGCTACCAGATCAGCATTTTTGCTTAGTATCCACAAAATAGACGGCAAAGTCGCACTTTTAGAAGGCGGAAAAGATCCTGCCGAACTTGTTGCAAATAATCAAAGTGCAAAACTTCACACTATGCTTGAAAAAGGAATGGAATTAGGGGAATTTTATATCAGACGCATTCTTTCAGAATTTTCTTTAAATTCTGCTCTTGATAAGCAAAAAGCCCTTGAAAATATACAAAAATATACTTTTAATCTTGAACCTTTAATAGCAAATTCTTATACAAATTTAGTTTCAAAACTTTTAGGGGTAGATGAAAATTTTATCAAATTAAGCAAAAATTCGAAAAAAAATATTCCCTTAGAAACCCCTTTGAACCCAATAAATACAAAAATCCATAAAGAAAAAATACATATTACCGAACTTGAACTTTTAAATTATCTAAAAAATAATCCAAATTCGCATAATTATTTTAAACAAATTAGCAATCCCGTGTGCTTTAAACATAAAGTTTTACTAGAAAAAATTTTAGAAAAAAAAGGCTATGAAGACAGCGATATACGCGAATTTGAAAGCAAAAATTTCAATAAAAATTTAAATCATCATGAATTTTTATTTGGAATTTATAAAGTAAATTTAGCCTTTTTAAATCAAATAGATATCAAAACTTCAGCTTTAACTTTAGCTTTAAAAAAACAACTTTTTATGTTGATTGAAAAAAATTCTGTATTTTTAAAGAAGAATTTAAATAATGAAGAATTAGAATTTTTTCTAAAAGAAAATTTAATTTTTATAAAAAATGAAAAAGATGAAGAAAAATTACAAAACTTATTTATAAATCTTGATAAAATTTTTAAAAATAAGAATTTTCAAGCCAAAGACTTAAACATATATTTAGAAAATTCCTACAACAATGAAGAGCCTTTTTAAAAAAACCGCACGAAAAAATACTTAATTTACCTTTTTTTAAACACAATCACGCTAAAGTATAGAAAAATTTTTTAAGGACACATTATGATGCCTTTCAGTGATGAAGAACTTATAAATCCTGTAAAAGCAAGCCTAGATAAAAGTATGCCTATGCTTGAACGCGACGGAGGTGGTCTTGAATTTTTAGGCATTAAAAATGGCGTGGTTTATGTGCATTTAATTGGAGCTTGCAAAGGCTGTGCTTCAAGCGGAACAACGCTAAAATACGGACTTGAAAGACAACTAAAAATCGACATACACCCAGATATTACCATAATAAATTTAAATGGCGGAGCGGACGAATTTGCAAAATTATAAAAAGCTTGGAATAAAGCATTTTTTCAAAAAAGACTTTAAAACAGCTAAAATGTATTTTTCTTTAGCCTATGAAAAGCGTAAAAACAAACGCTTATTTAATTTTATTGTATTGTGTGATTTGGCTTTTAAATCACCAAAAGAAGCTTTCTTGCTTTTTGAATTCTACCTTGATCACTATCAAATCAAAAATATTGACAAAGACCTAGATGAAATTCTAAACACCATGGAAATGAAAAAAGTAGATGAAGCAAATAATGAATTTGAAGATGGTCATACTCTTAATTATAAAGATTTTTTAAAAAGCGAAGAGCAAATTGGCTTTAAAAAGAGTTTTGAAAATATTATCCATAGTACAAAATTGGTTATTGATAATCGTGATGATTTTTTGGATTTTTTGGAAAAATTACTTGATAATGGTTACAAAGAAATGACTTTAAACTATATAGAAAGCGTAATGCCACATTTTTGGGCCAATGATAGATTTATCAAACTTCAAGAAAAACTTATAGGATTTAAAAGTGAAATTAAAGTTTGAAAACTCGTTCATCACTGACAATACTTTAGAATGTGAAAATAATTGCTTTTTCTTAAAAACCGCACAAAATACTAAATTTATTGATGAAGCTTTAAAAAAAGGTGCAAAAATCCTTAGTATAGAAGAATGCAAAAAGCTTTTAAAAATCAATGAAAATATCAAAATTATAGGCATTACAGGCACTAACGGCAAAACCACAACCGCAGCTGCTATTTATTCTATTTTGCTTGATCTGGGCTTTAAATGTGGACTTTGTGGAACGCGTGGAGCTTTCATCAATGACAAACAAATCGATGAAAAATCCTTGACCACTTCGCCTATTTTAAAGACTTTAGAATATTTAAGTATTGCATCACAAAAAGGATGCGAATACTTTGTAATGGAAGTAAGCTCTCACGCCCTAATTCAAAATCGTATCGAAAGTCTAAAATTTAGTGCTAAAATTTTTACTAACATCACTAGGGATCATTTAGATTTTCATAAAACTTTTGAAAATTATAGATTAGCAAAAGAAAGTTTTTTTACTGACGAAAGCTTAAAATTTATCAACAAAGATGCGCAAACTATTAAATTTAATGTGCGAAATGCCTTTACTTATAGCATAGAAAATCCTGCTTTATATCAAGTTAAAGCTTATTCTTTAGAAGATGGGATCAGCGCTGTTATAGTATTAAAAGATCAAAGCTTTCATATAGATTCTTCTTTAATGGGACTTTTTAATCTTTATAATCTTTTGGCCGCTAGCGCCTGTGTGAATGAGCTTGCAAAACCCAACTTAAAAGATTTAGAAAAAGCTATTAGTAATTTTGGTGGAGTTTGTGGCAGAATGGAGCTTGTAGCCAAAGATGTGATCGTTGATTTTGCACATACTCCAGATGGTATAGAAAAAGTCCTTGATACACTTAAAAATAAAAAACTCATTGTTGTTTTTGGAGCAGGCGGAGATAGAGATAAAAGCAAACGCCCTTTAATGGGAAAAATTGTAGAACATTTTGCGAAAACTGCCATCATTACAAGCGATAATCCGCGTAGTGAAGAACCAAAAATTATAATAAATGAAATTTTAAATGGCTTTAAAGAACCCAATAAAGCCTTAACAATAGAAGATAGAAAAGAGGCAATAAAAAAAGCTTTAGAACTTAAAGAAAAGGACGATTTAGTAGTGATTTTAGGCAAAGGAGATGAAAATACCCAAGAAATTAAAGGTATTAAATATCCTTTTAGTGATAAGCTCGTTGTCAATGAAATTTTAAAAGATCAAGGATAATAAATGTTTGAAAATATGGATTTTTCTAAAATGGGAGAACTTTTAAATCAAGTTCAAGAAAAAGCAAAAAATCTTGAGTTAGAACTTGCAAATCGTGAATTTAGCGCTAAAAGTGGGGCTGGACTTGTGAAAGTAAGTGCAAATGGCAAAGGCGAAATCATTGATGTGAGTATTGATGATTCTTTGCTTGAAGATAAAGAATCTTTGCAAATCTTACTTATTTCCGCTATTAATGATGTCTTAGCTATGGTGGCACAAAATCGCTCAAATTTAGCTAGCGATGTTTTAGGAGGATTTGGAAAAATATGAGAATTTTATTTTTTTTAATAGCTTTTTTAGTTTTTGCAGGAGCCATAGAACGCCCTAAACAAGAAGATTTTGCTGCAGGTTATGAAAGAAATAAAGCTAGCATACTCAATTATGAAGGAATGCCTGCTTTTGCACTCAGTGAAAATTTACTTGCTGTTTTAAAACAACCTAACGCAAAATTAAACAAATATGTTAAATACGACCCTTTTTTAAATCTTTATCTTGTTAGGACCGATTTTAGTTTAATCCCAACCCCTATGGGAGATGAAGAAAAACTCACTCGCAATGATTGGGTAGGAATTTGGGATCCAAATAAAGCTTATATAGGCCATATAAAATATTTGGCACAAAATATTGATGAAAAAGATCAACTTGATTTTGCCACTAAAATAGGACTTTTAGGAACCCCTTGTTGTGAAATGCTAGGAATTGCCTTAAATAACAGCTCTTTTATAGGAAATCGCTATTTAAAACATTTTATGAAATATAATGATGTTTATTGGGGTGATATAGGTGTAGATTTTGCACTTCGTGAAAACAAAATTTATGTAGGTAATGTCCGAAAAAATGGGCAATTTCTAATCAATGATGAAATCATTAGCGTAGATGGAAAACCGGTAAAAGATTTAAGAGTTCTTAATGAAAAAATCCTTTTTGCTGATCGCGGTAGCACACTTTATTTTGAAGTATTACGTGATAATATGGATCTGAATATCTCAACTCAAGTTTTTGCAAAAGATATAAGTAGATTTCATCTTCCAGATAATAAACCAAAACCAAAACCAACAAGCTTTAGAAGTAATACAGGATTAAACGTAAATTCGGCTCTTATAGTTACAAAAGTCGATGCAGGTTCTAAGGCTGCTTTGGCTGGTTTTATGGCAGGAGATAAAATTTTACGCCTTAATAATACTATTGTAAAAAATTTTCAAGAATTACAAACTATGCTAGCCGCAGGAAATGATTTTAACATACTTATTGAACGAAAAAGTGATAAATTACCTTTATCAAGTTTCAACAATGACTTAAGCGGAAACGCAAATTCAGGCGGTGATGGTAAATTTCAATTTTTCATAAGGCTTACTAAGTGAAAGAACTTTTCATCAAGCACTTAGAAAGTCATTTACCTCAAGTTAAAAGCTTTCACCCTTTTTTCAATGAAGCTTTAGCTGTAATGCTAAAAGCAGGGGGGAAGCATTTTCGTGCTCAACTTCTACTTGGCATTGTAGAAGCAAAAATGCCAAAACTTATCCCCGATGCTCTAGATGCTGCTTTGGCATTAGAATTTATCCATACTTACTCACTCATACATGATGATTTGCCTGCCATGGATAATGCAGATTTTAGAAGAGGAACCCCAACTTTACACAAAACCTACGATGAAACTACTGCGATTTTGATAGGTGATGCTTTAAATACTGAAGCCTTTTTGCTAATATCTGATTTAAATTTAAAAGAAAGTATTAAAATAAATCTTGTTAGAACCCTAGCTTTTAATGCAGGAATCAATGGTATGGTTTTAGGTCAGGCAATTGATTGTTATTTTGAAGACAAAAAGCTGAATTTAGAAGAACTTAAATTTTTACACACGCACAAAACTGCGAGACTTATTGCGGCGGCTTTGAAAATGGGTTGTGAAATTTGTGAGTTAAATGAAAAAGAAAGCGAAAAAATTTATCAAATCGGCTTAAAATTAGGGCTTATTTTTCAAATCAATGATGATATAATTGATGAAACAATGAGCGAAGAAGAAAGCGGAAAGCCAAGCAAACACGACGAGCATAAAAATTCATTTGTAAATTTATTAGGTCTTAAAGGTGCTATTAAAAGCAAAGAAATATTGATTGATGAATGCAAAAAAGAATTTGAAAAGCTAGATATAAATATAGCAAAAATGCTAGATGGATTGATAAAGCAGTATCTTTAAGGGAAAAAATGAATGATCAAGATATAGAAATTTTAAAATTTGAAGACAAGACAAGAGAGAAAAAGCACATACTTTTTTATAGTTTTTTGCTTTGGTGTGTTGTTTTTGGCTGGGGGATGTATTTTTATGAAATTTTTATAAATAGCAAATATCCTTTTGTTTCTGTTGATTATCCATATTATTCTCTTTATGATGTGAAATATTTTTTTTATGCTCTTATTATTTGTTGTATTATTTTTCTCATCGTATGGATAAAGATTTTAAATGATTTTGATTTAAAACTAAAAAATTTTATTTTTAATTACTACTTTTTTTGGAGTATATTCCAAAATTCAGTTTCTCTTATACACAAGTTATATCCTATGGGTCATAAATTTTTCTTTAATGCACTCAATGTGATTTTTTTTATGAGTGCAAGTTTTTGTTTATGGGTGAGAGATTTAGCGAAAATCAGTGAAAAAAAGTTGCTAAAATATATTTTGATAAATTCGGAGTGTTAATATCATAAAAAAGGAAAAAAATGGATAAGAAAATTTTACAAAAACAAGCAAATACTTTAAGATTTTTAAGTGCAGATATGGTGCAAAAAGCAAATTCAGGTCATCCTGGTGCACCTTTAGGAATGGCTGATATTTTGACAATTTTAAGCTATCATTTAAAACACAATCCTAAAAATCCAACTTGGTTAAATCGCGATAGATTAATCTTTTCAGGCGGACATGCTAGTGCTTTGCTTTATAGTTTTTTACATTTAAGTGGATATGATTTGGGCTTAGATGATCTTAAAAATTTCCGCCAACTTCACTCAAAAACCCCTGGACATCCTGAAATTTCAACTACAGGCGTAGAAATTGCCACAGGACCTTTAGGACAAGGCGTGGCAAACGCGGTAGGTTTTGCAATGGCGGCTAAAAAAGCAGCGAAACTTTTAGGCGAGGATTTGATTAATCATAAAATTTACTGCCTTTGTGGGGATGGAGATTTACAAGAAGGAATTTCTTATGAAGCTTGTTCGATGGCTGGACTTCATAAGCTTGATAATTTGATTATCATTTATGATAGCAATGAAATTTCCATTGAAGGCGATGTGGCTTTAGCTTTTAATGAAAATGTAAAAATGCGTTTTGAAGCACAAGGTTTTGAAGTTTTAAGCATTGATGGGCATGATTTTGAAGAAATTGATAAAGCTTTAAAAACCGCAAAAGAAAGCAAAAAACCTTGTTTAATCATCGCACATACAAAAATCGCAAAAGGTGCAGGAGAGCTTGAAGGAAGCCATAAAAGTCACGGCGCACCTTTGGGCGAAGAGGTGATTAAAAAAGCGAAAAAAGAAGCAGGATTTGATGAAAATTTGAGCTTTGAAATTCCAATGGATGTGAAAATCCGCTTTGAAAGTGCGATAGAACTTGGGGATTTAGAAGAAGCAAAATGGAATGAAAAACTTAAAAATAGTGGTAAATTAGAGTTACTAGAAAAGCTTTTAAAACCCGATTTTAGCAAAATAAATTTCCCTGATTTTAAAGGAAAAGATTTAGCCACAAGAGATAGCAATGGCGAAATTTTAAATGTTTTGGCCGCAAATTTAGAAGGCTTTTTGGGCGGAAGTGCGGATTTAGGTCCTTCAAATAAGACAGAACTTCATAAAATGGGCGATTTTGTGGAAGGAAAAAATATCCATTTTGGCATAAGAGAACACGCTATGGCAGCAATTAATAATGCGATTGCTAGATATGGAATTTTCTTGCCTTTTTCAGCGACTTTTTTCATTTTTAGCGAGTATTTAAAACCAGCAGCAAGAATTGCGGCACTAATGAAAATAAAACATTTTTTCATTTTCACGCACGATAGCATAGGCGTTGGGGAAGATGGACCAACACACCAACCTATCGAGCAACTTAGCACTTTTAGAGCTATGCCACATTTCTTAACCTTTAGAGTGGCAGATGGAGTAGAAAATGTCAAGGCTTGGCAAATCGCTTTAGAATCTGAATTTCCTTGTGCTTTTGTGCTTTCACGCCAAAAACTTAAAGCCTTAAGCGAGCCTATTTTTGGCGATGTGAAAAATGGAGCTTATTTGCTAAAAGAAAATGAAAATGTCAAATTCACACTTTTAGCAAGTGGAAGTGAGGTCAGTCTTTGTTTAGAAACTGCAATCGAGCTAGAAAAACAAGGCGTGGTTTGTAATGTAGTTTCTATGCCTTGTTTTGAACTTTTTGAAAAACAAGACAAAGCTTATCAAGAAAGGCTTTTAAAAGGTAAAATTATAGGGGTTGAAGCGGCACATTCAAATGAGCTTTATAAATTCTGCGATTTTGTTTATGGTATAGAAAGCTTTGGCGAAAGTGGCAAAGATAAAGATGTGTTTGAGCATTTTGGTTTTAGCGTTTCAAAGCTTTTAAATTTCATTTTAAATAAATAAAATGAATGCAAGTTTCAAATTTCAAAAACAAGAACAAAGTGATGAGCTTGTCGTTTTTGGAATTTGGGATAAAAACTCCATTTCAAATTTAAAACTAAAAGATATTTTTAGTCAAATTTCAAAACAAAACCTGATCTTAAATTTTGAAAATTTAAAAGATATTGATATGGCCGGAGTGAGATTTTTCCTTGCTTTAGAGTGGGATTTGAAAAAAGAAAATATTACTATTATAAGAAAAAATTTAAACTCACGCCTTATCAACCTTTTTGCTCTTTGTGAAAAAAATTACCAAAGAATAGAAAAAAAGCAAGAAAAACGCTTAAATTTTATAGATTTTTTCATTTCTTTAGGAGTTTTAAGCTTTGATATTTTACAAATTTTACAAAAATTCATTAATTTCATAGGTGCTTTTTTCATCAGTCTTTTTCTATGTATTAAAAATCCAAAAAACTTTCGTTTCATATCTTTTTTATATCATATAGAAAATTCTGCCTTTAAAGCTTTGCCTATTGTTGTTTTAACCGCACTTTTAGTTGGCGTTGTGCTTGCTTATCAAGCCGCTTATCAATTAGAACAATTTGGAGCTAATATTTTTATCGTAGATTTAATGGGAATTTCAGCCACTAGAGAGCTTGCTCCTTTAATCGCTGCTATTGTGATTGCTGGTAGAAGTGCAAGTGCTTATACTGCACAAATTGGAGTAATGAAAATCACAGATGAAATCAATGCTATGAATACCATGGGTTTTCGATCTTTTGAATTTATTATTATTCCACGAGTTATGGCTTTAGTTGTTGCTATGCCTTTAATTGTTGTTTTAAGTGATGCAATCAGCATAATAGGAGGAATGGTAGTAGCAAAAATCAATCTTGATATATCTTTTGGAGAATTTTTAAGGCGTTTTAGAGAAGCAGTGGAACTAAAACATATTATTATAGGATTGATTAAAGCTCCTGTTTTTGGATTTTTAATAGGATTAATTGCTTGCTTTCGCGGTTTTGAAGTTAAAAATACGACTCAAAGCATAGGAATTTATACTACGAAAAGCGTTGTAAATGCTATTTTTTGGGTAATAGCATTTGATGCTTTATTTTCTATAGTTTTAACCATAATGGAAATTTAAATGATCATAAAAGCACAAAATATTATTACAAAATTTGGAGATAAGCTCGTCCATAATGGAGTAAATTTCGAAATTAAAGAAAATGAAATTTTTGGTATTTTAGGCGGAAGTGGAAGTGGAAAATCTGTGCTTTTAAAGCAAATGTTAATGCTTGAGCATTTCGATGAGGGTGAATATGAAATTTTAGGTTTTAAACTAAAAAATATCCATGAAAAAGACGCTTTAATTTTGCGACAAAAATGGGGAGTAGTTTTTCAATTTGCAGCACTTTTTAGCTTTTTTAGTGTTTATGAAAATATCGCCATTCCATTAAAAGAATATACAAATTTAGATGATATAACCATTAAAGAACTTGTGATGATGAAGCTTAGAATGGTTGGTCTTGATAAAGATGTTTTAAAACAATTTCCAAGCGAGTTAAGCGGAGGAATGCAAAAAAGAGTCGCTATTGCCAGAGCTTTAGCACTTGATAGTAAATTGCTTTTTTTAGATGAACCCACTTCGGGACTTGATCCTCATAGTAGTCGCGAATTTGATGATTTAATATTAGACTTGAAGCAAAGCTTTGATCTTAATATTGTTTTAGTAACGCACGATAAAGAGAGTATGAAAAATTTACTCGATCGTTTTATCATTTTAGAAGATAAAAAAGTTGCCTTTTGTGGGACTTATGAAGAATTAAAAATCAAAAATGAAAGACTTTTTAAAAGATTTATGGAGTAAAAGTGGAAAATAGAGCGAATTATTTTTTTGTTGGGCTTTTTGTTTTTGGAGTATTTTTTGCTAGTATCGCCTTTATGCTTTGGCTTGGGGGATATTCCAAAGAAGAAACTTTTGAGTATTATGAAATTCACACTCAAGAATCTGTTGCAGGGCTTGGAATTAAAGCTCCTGTGAGACTTTTAGGTGTGGAGGTAGGAAATGTAGAAAATATTAACATCTACGATAAAGATGAACTAGGTGTTAATATACGCATTAAAGTAAAAAAAGGCACTCCTATTAAAGAAGATACTTACGCCACTTTACAACTTCAAGGAATAACCGGACTTAAATTTATCCAGCTTCAAGGTGGTTCTAAAAATAGCCCAAAACTTCAAACAAATGGAAAAGAAACTCCTATAATTAAATTTAAAGAAAGCTTTTTCGCTGCTATAGACAGACAAAGCGAACATATATTTTCTTTAGTAAAAACAGCTGATGACAAATCAAAAGAACTTTTAAGTGATACAAATTTAAAAAATTTAGAAGCAATTTTAAAAAATTTAGCACAACTAAGTGCTGAACTCAATGCAAATTCTAAAATTTTAAGTCAAAATATTGCCAATGCGAGTTTAAAACTCGGACAAATGGCTGATAACGTAAGTCTTACGGCACAAGGTTTTAATAGCAGTATTAAAGATATTCAAGAAAGTGCTAAAGCTTTAAAAAACTTTACCCAAAAAGCCGATACAAAACTTGACGCTTACGATGATTTAAGACTATCCTTGGGACAAAATTTAGAACTTTTTAGAAAAATACTCTTAGAAAGCAGTATTTTGATAAAAAATTTAGAAAGAAGTCCATCAGATTTAATTTTCAAAGAAAGCAAACCTAATCTAGGACCAGGAGAAAAATGATGAAAAATTTTATATGTATTTTTACCCTACTTATTTTATTTAGCGGATGTTCGATATCTAACAATACCATAGATAAAACGCAAAATTTTATACTTAAAAATAATGAAAATATCAGTATTCATCAAAATTTTAAGCCAACAAATAAAATTTTAAAAATCCGCAATGCTTCTTTGCCTTTATATTTAAATTCACAATCTATCATATACATAAAAGATGGTATTAGCAATTCTTATGCTTATCATTTTTGGGCAGATACACCAAGCGATTTTTACCGATCTTTACTTTTATCTAAATTTGAAAAAAGTAAAATATTTAAAGCTTTAATTTTACAGGGAAATTCTTTAGAGGCTGATTATATCCTTGAAAGCAGAATAGACTCTTTTGAGCAAATTATTAACAAAAATGAAAATTATGTAAAGATCTCCGTAAGTGTTATTTTGATTAACGCGAAAGAAAATACAATCGTTTCTCATCACTTTTTTGAAATCAAAGAAAATATTGAAACAATAAATATTTTTAGTACTGCTAAAACCTTTGAAAAAGCATTAAATTTATTAGGAAATGAAATAATTTTATGGACAAATTCCACTCTTAATCAAAAATAGGAACACTTTTTGCTTTTCATATTTTAGAACGCAATAATTTTGAAAGGCAAAAAATGAAAAACGAGTTAGATGTATTTAAAAAACATTTAGGCGATATACAAGGAATGGGTGAATTTAAAGCCACTCAAATTTGCTCTCAAATCAATGATGCAAATGATTTTATCGGTGCATTACAAGTCTTAGAACTTACACTTAAAAAAATTGAAAAAAGCATTACAGAAAGACTTGATGATGGACTTGATGATTTGCAAAAACGCACACTAGATGCTACCTCATCACAATTAATACAAAATTGTTCATTTATGGGAACAGCTCTTTTTGGTAATATTTTTAATGTATATGTGAGTAAAAAACTTTTTGAATTTGAAATTTCAAATCCTCTTTTGGTTTTAGAAAAAGCAGGATATGAAGGGGTGTTGGCTTATATCCAAGATAAAAAAGATGAAATAAAAAGTATTTTAGGAGAATTGGCTATAGCAATTACCATGGGAGAAACTATGGATAATGCAGGAATTTACAACTCTACTATGGATTTTAAAAATCTCTTTAAGTAAAAAGTCTTTAAAGAACATCTTTTAGCTTAAAGAGATGTTCTAAAAAGGCTAGGTTGCGGAAAGGGGGAGGGAAAGCAACCTAACCCAAAACGAGACCTAAAAGATCTCTTTAAACTAAAAATCATAATTATTTTAAAGCTAACATTCTATTACAAAATAACTTAAAAAATACTAAAAATATTATTTCAAAAAATAAATATTAGCTATGATTTATAAGCTTTATTTTAAACATTAAAAGCAATAAAATACTTAAGTTTTACACCATTGAAAGGATTTCTGCACGCCCACCCACAACAGCTACACAATGCTCATAATGTGCGGTATTAAGCTCATCTATACTTCCAGCATCCCATTTACCATTAAAATGTTTCGGGGTTCCATCTTTTTGACATATCATAGGTTCTATACAAAAAACCATTCCATTTTTAATTTTTGGACCGCTTTTTGCACTTGCACCTTTTTCTAAATAATTTAAAATTTCAGGCTCTCCGTGCGGTTTGCGACCTATACCATGCCCACAATACCCACGAAGAGGAACAAAACCCCTTGAGTTTATAAATTCACCCAAAGCTGCAGAAAGTTCTTTAAAACGCATTCCGTCTTGAATAATGTCTATAGCGTGATACAAAGCATCCTTAGCACAAGAAATTAAAGCTTCATCTGTTGAAGAAACCTTGCCAATAGCTATAGTGCGTGCCGCATCGCCATAATATCCATCAATCAAACTTCCCACATCAAGCCCTAAGATATCACCTTCTTTGATGATTTTTTCATCAGGAATTCCGTGAATGCAGACTTGATTTAAAGAGGTGCAAATCGCACCAGGAAATCCATAAAGCCCTTTAAAAGAAGGTTTTGCACCTTGACTTAAAATAAAATCTTCTGCCATTTTATCAATTTGCTTTAAACTCATTCCTATTTTAATCTCATTTTCTAAAAAATCCAAAGTTTTAGCAACAATTTGATTTGCCACCCTTAGCTTTTCTATTTCTGCTGGTTTTTTTAATTCTATCATTATATTTCCTTATAAATTTAACCAAATTTTAGCAGTATTTTCTAAAGACTTGACATCACTTGAAGCATAAAAATGTAATTTTGCCTTATTTTTTTTAAGTGTAAGATTTTGTCTTTGTTTTAAAAATTCCACAATAGCATCACCTGAATGTATTAATTTAGTCTTTTTTCCAAAATAATGACTTAAAGATTTAGCAAGTAAGGGAAAATGTGTGCAAGCAAGGATTAAAGCATCCGGAGTTTGAATATCTTTAAAATAATACTTCATTGCACTTTGTAAAATTTCTCCTTCAAAAATACCTTCTTCGACCATAGGCACAAAAAGTCCTGTCGCTAAAGCATCTATCCTCGTAAAACCTTGTTCTAATAAGCGTTTTTGATATTCTTTTGAATTGATTGTTGCCTTTGTAGCAATAACTAAAATTTGTTTATTTTTATCACTTAAAGCTTTTTTTGTAGCCTCTACCCCAGCATCAATCACCCCATAAATAGGAAAATTAGCATTTTGTTTTAATACATCTAAAGCATAAGCACTTGCCGTATTGCAAGCAATAATCAACATATCAATCTGAACTTTTTTAAAAAAATCCAAAGCTTCGAGACAAAATTTAATTATGGTATCTTTATCTTTTACACCATAAGGCACCCTTGCTGTATCGCCATAATAAATCACTTCTTCAAATAATCTTGCTTCATAAAGGGACTTTAAAACACTAAGCCCTCCTACTCCGCTATCAAAAACACCTATTTTCATCTTAAATATCTTCTAGCACCCATATAACGAGCTTTCCAATAAGAATTATTTAAACTCGCTTCTTTAACCCCACCTTTAGTAGAAAGATGAATAAAATTTCCTTTACTTGTATAAATACCCACATGCATACCATTTGGACCACGCCCTGTTTTAAAAAAGACCAAATCTCCTGCTTTTAAATTGGCTTTAGAAACTTTAATACCCGAATTTAATTGTGTCTTAGTAGTACGCGGAATTTTAGCATTAAAAGACAATAATGCACTTTGGGTAAAACCTGAACAATCAGCACCTTTTTTGGTTACACCTCCTAAAATATAAGGAGTTCTTCTCCATTCATATGCAATATTTTTTAGTTTTGATTCTACATTAGTATTATAGCTTGGGTATCTTGTAGAAGTAAGATTATGATAAAAACTACAACCCGTAATAAAAAATAAAACCATAAAAACCATAAAAAATATTTTCATTAAACCCACCTAAGAATGATTTGCAAAAAATTTAAGATAAACAAAGCCCCAAATTCCCGAACAAAGCGAGGCAATTAAAATAGCAAGATTATCCGCATAGTGAAAAATATCGCTGACTTCATAAGCCAAACCATCAATAAATAAACTCATAGTAAAACCGATTCCTGTTAAAATGCAAACTCCATAAAGTTGTTTTAGATTTGCATCTTTTGGCAAACTTGCGAATTTAAATTTAATAGCAAAATATGAAAATAAAAATACCCCTACTTGTTTTCCCACAAAAAGTCCTAAGAAAATTCCTATGCTAACGCCTGAAAAAATAACACTTAAATTGATATTTGACAAATTAACTCCAGCATTAGCAAAAGCAAATAAAGGCAAAATCACAAAAGTAAGCCAAAATTTCAAACTTTCATAAATTTCTTCTAAAAAAGCTTCACCATTTTTTGTTTGCATAGGAATAAAAAATGCCGTAATAATTCCAGCCAAAGTTGCATGAACGCCACTTTTTAAAACACTCACCCAAAGAATAACCGAACAAATAAAATAAAAAGATTTTCGTGTAATTCCTAAAATATTTAAAATAAACATAGCAAAAATTGCAATTCCTGCGACAACAAAAGCAAAAACTGAAAGTTTAGTGGTATAAAAAATGGCGATAATTAAAATCGCACCAACATCATCAAAAATAGCTAAAGAAAGTAAAAAAAACTTAAGGCTTGAAGGAATATGCTTACCACACATCATCAAAATAGCTAAAGCAAAAGCTGTATCTGTAGCCGTTGGGATAGCCCATCCTTTAAGAGTATAAGCATCTGTGATATTGATTAAAACAAAAATTAAAGCAGGAACAATAATCCCACCTAAAGCTGCCATAAAGGGCAAAACAATATTTTTAGGATCTTTGAAATCGCCATGTAAAAATTCTTTTTTAAGCTCTAGACCTATAGCAAAGAAAAAAATTGATATAAGACCATCATTTATCCAAAGCAAAAAAGGTTTACTAAGCTCATATTCTCCGACATTAAATCCTACTTTTAAATTTAAGAACTCGCGATAATGTTCGCTAAAAGATCCATTTTGCACCAACAATGCAAGCAAAGTGCATATAATAAGCAAAACTCCACCAAAGGCTTCATTAGAAACCAAAGATTTAACTTTGGATAAAATAATCATTTCACAATCTTAAGATAAATAAAGCCCACTATCGCACTTAAAAAACTTGCAATCAAAATAGCAAGTTTATCAGCATGTTCAAAAATATCGCTATTTTTATAAGCTAAACCATCAATAAATAAACTCATAGTAAAACCAATTCCTGTTAAAATGCAAATTCCATAAAATTTTCCATATTTAATATTTTCAGGTAGTTTGGCAAGTTTTAATTTTATAGCCAAATAGCAAAATCCAAAAACCCCCAATTGTTTTCCCAAAAATAAACCTAACATAATTCCTAAACTTACAGGCGAAATAATAGATGCAAAATGCATATCTCTTAAATCAATACCTGCATTAGCAAAAGCAAATAAAGGCAAAATAAAATACACAACCCAAGGGTTTAAATCTTTATGGACTTCGTGCAAATAAGGTTTATTATTTTTGGTATCAAGCGGGATAAATAAAGCTATAATCACACCTGCTAAAGTTGCATGAACGCCACTTTTTAACATGGCTATCCACAAAATCACCCCAACCAAAACATAAAGTGATAAATGCGTGATGTGAAAATAATTTAAAACAAATAAAATAAATATACATAAAAGACAAATAATAATAGCCAAAGTAGATAGTTGATCGGTATAAAATAAAGCAATGATTATGATTGCACCCAAATCATCAAAAATCGCTAAAGAAAGTAGAAATAATTTAAGGCTTGATGGAATTTTATTCCCTAAAAGCATTAAAATTCCCACTGCAAAAGCTATATCCGTAGCCGTTGGGATAGCCCATCCTTGCATAGCAAATTCATGAGAGTAATTGATGGTTACAAAAATCAAAGCAGGGACTATCATACCCCCTAAAGCACCGAATATAGGTAAAGACACTGCTTTAATATTTTTAAGTTGCCCCCTTAAAACTTCATACTTTAACTCAAGCCCTATACAAAGAAAAAATATAGCTATCAAACCATCATTAATCCACAAATCCAACGATTTAGAAAGTTGAAAATTATCAAAACCTATAGTAAAATTAGCATGAAAAAAATCTGTATATATAACACTTAAAAAAGAATTTTTAAATAATAAAGCTAAAAGCGTAAAGAATATAAGTAAAATTCCTGGAAAAGTTTCACTCAAAACAATTTTCTTTACAAGCTGCATTCATACTCCTTAGCATATTTTTCAGAAATTATAACGAAAAAATACTAAAGAAATGATTATCTACAAAAAAGTAAAAATGATAAAAATAAAAAAATTAAACCAAATATTTAGGATGAAATCATCCTAAATACCTTAGATTAAGCATAAATATCTAAGCCACTAGAGCTAGAACTCTGTGGAGCGGAGGGCTGAGAGACGCTTTCCATACCTTCGATGAGTTTATTCATCAATGTTTCATTAGTATCCATCGATTTTTTTAAAACTGAAGTATTTACCGCTGTTAGTAGGTTGGCATTACTCATAGTCGCATCTGAAATCATATTATCCTCCTATGATTTATTTGTCTTAAGACATTAAATAATATCGACTTTTTTTTAATAAACTTAATACTTAAAACTAAAAATTATAAAAAAATACGATTTTAAGCTAAAAATAATAAATAAAGCAATAATTTCTGGCAAATATCATTTTTTAGTCTTATTTAAGATTATTAGTATTATACTTCATTATATATTAGTATTGATAATAAATATTATTTTTGTAATACATTATTTTAAGGAAATTAATAAAACAATGAAAAAAATTCGAATTTTATTTTTTATTAGCGTATTGTTTTTAACTAATTTCGCTTTTGCTAGAGTGGATGATTATATTGCGGAAGCTAAACTTATTAAGGATATGCTAAAACAAAGCATCGAAATTTACAAAACGGGTGATAATTTAGCGGCCAAAAAACTTAGCGAAGATGCTTATTTTCAACATTTTGAAAATATGGAAGGTCCTATTGGAAGAAATATAGGCAAAAAAGCCATTACAATGGAGAGAAAATTTGTTAATTTGCGTCGTTTATATAAAGATGAAGCACCTTTAACACAAATTAATGCTTTAATTGATAGCCTTTATTATGATTTAGATGAAGTTGCACCAATTTTACAAAATGGTTATCGATTAAAAGCTGAAGCAAGTGATATAAATTACGATAAAGAAAAGGCTGAAAAATCAAGTCTTGAGGCAAATGCTAAACGCGAAACTGAGGCAGAAGCTTTAATTGCTCAAATGATGGGAATTAATAAAAATGATTTAACCAAAAGTCAAAACACTCCAAATTTAAGCAATATGCAAAATACAAGCAATGAGATAAATTCGGACTTTCAAGCCGCTGCTGCAATGGATGCAAGACTTACTTTTATACTTGATAATATTTCCACTAAATTTTCTCAAGCGGCTAATGCTTTTAAAGAACAAGATTATAAAACCGGTAAAGATTTTTTAAATGACGCTTTATTTAATGATTATCGCAATACAAAAGTTGAAATTTTAGTGAGTAAATTCACACAAGCAGGAAACGATCAAAAAATTCAACAAGCCGTACGAGAACTCATAAGGGAAATAAATGATCAAAAACTAGACGAAAAAACCTTAAGAGATAATTTAGACAAAATAGAAGAACAACTTTTTGATGTCTTTTTGCAAATTCCAAATTCAGAACTAGACACATTAAAAATTGCAGGTTTTAGTGATGAAACTAAAGGTAAAGATTATTTAAAAGTTTCTAATGATATCAAACTCGCATTAGATGAAATTTTAAAAAATTATGATGGCTTCAGTGCATCTTTAGTTGATGATTTACAAAAAATTTACTTAGATATCTTTGAGGCAAGTGGAATGGAAAATAAGATAGGTGCTGTAGATAGTGCCTTAAAACTTAAAATTGAAAGCTTGTTTTCTAAAGGTGTGGCACTGATTAAAGCAAGTGCAGACAAAAAAGAACTTGAAAATACTTTTAAAAATTTAGAAACACTTATAGCAAATAGTGTGGATCAAATTCAAGATTCTACGCCTTATTCGCTTTTCATTTGGGCTTTGGGCATTATTTTGCGTGAAGGCTTAGAAGCCTTGATTATCATTGTAGCCATTGTTTCTTATCTTATTCAAAGCGGAAATAAAAACCGCTTGAATATTGCCTATAGTGCTTTATTCACAGGTATAATATTAAGTTTTATTACCGCTTTTGGGGTTTCTTGGCTTTTTAAAGAAAGTGCGGGACAAAGTAGAGAACTTATTGAAGGCATTACTATGCTTATTGCTGTTGTATTGCTTTTTTATGTAGGTTTTTGGCTACTTTCAAACGCACAAAATAAAAAATGGGTAACCTTCATTAAACAAGGTGCTATTGATGCCATTTCAAATAATAGTGCAAAAACCCTTTGGATCACAGTTTTTTTAGCAGTTTATAGAGAGGGTGCTGAAACCGTGCTTTTTTATCAAGCCCTAATTTTTGATGCGAAAACAAACACAGACTTTGGAGCGATTTTTGGTGGACTTGGAATCGGAGTTGTCATACTTATAATTTTGTATTTTCTTTTAAAAGCAGGAGCAATTCGCATTCCTATAAAACAATTTTTCTATATTACTTCTTATATTATTTTTTATATGGTTTTTGTCTTTACAGGAAAAGGAATAGCCGAACTCATAGAAGGAAAAATTATCATTCCTAGTCTTATTCCTATAAATTTTGAACCGATTTTATGGCTTGGAATTTATCCTTATTACGAGACTTTAATCCCTCAATTTATGGTTTTAATCTTGCTAATTATTGGCATTTTAATAACAAAACAAATTTCAAAAAAAGGAGCAAAACAATGATAAAAAAATTTTTATCAGTAGTTGCCGTAGCGGCAACCATAAGTACAAATTTATTTGCAGGTGAGGTGCCTATTGGCGATCCAAAAGAATTAAATGGTATGGAAATAGCAGCGGTTTATCTTCAACCAATTGAAATGGAGCCAAGAGGAATTGACTTAGCAGCGTCACTAGCCGATATTCATTTAGAAGCAGATATTCACGCACTAAAAAACAATCCAAATGGTTTTCCAGAGGGTTTTTGGATGCCTTATCTTACCATAGCTTACGAGCTTAAAAATACCGATACGGGAGCAATTAAACGCGGAACTTTGATGCCAATGGTGGCTGATGATGGTCCGCATTATGGCGCAAATATCGCTATGGAAAAAGATAAAAAAGGTGGCTTTGGTGTAGGCAATTATGAGCTTACTTTTTATATTTCAAATCCAGAAAAACAAGGTTTTGGACGCCATGTTGATGAAGAAACAGGTGTAGGTAAATGGTTTGAACCTTTTAAGGTTGATTATAAATTTAAATACACAGGTACTCCAAAATGATTTTTAGGAATTCTTTATGAATTCCTAAAACTTTGCAATAACAACCAAATCACTTTCATTACTCATAGTAATAAAATTGTGACTGCATTTATCCTTTTTGTGAAAATAGCCATTTTACATAAGTATCATATCAAAAAGGGAAAGTAAGTATATCTTCATTAAAGACTTTAGGTTTTTTCTCTGACATTTTCTACCTTTGCTTTGTCTTTTGATGATTTTGTATTTTTTGGCACAAAGTGAGTTCTTTTTGATTTAAAACTTCTTTCAAAATCCCATTAGGAATTAAATTTGCTTTTTCATATTTAATCAACTTTGAAAAATTTGTTTTAATCTTTTCTTCTAAGTCTTTTTAGCACTTGAAATTAAAATTTCACTTTTTTAGCATAATATTTTAAGTCATCTTGGAGACTTAAAAGATCTTGTGCGATGTTTTCATTTAAAACTTTCTTCAGCTCTGCTTCTAAACACAACTCCTTGAGAGTTATTGCCAAGTATTCTAGTAGCCACAAATAAATTTCGCCCATATCGTCCTATGTTGCTTTGTATCCATGAGTTTATCTGCCATAAATCCATCTTCTTTTAAAGCATTATATTGACTTTGTAGAATTTCTTTCTTTTCATAGCTATTATTCCAATCATCTTCGAGACAGAATTTTACCACTTCTATCAATTATATATTTAATTTTTATTAAAATATTTAAACCAAAATTTAGCTACATAATAATTTATCATCAATTTGTTAAACTTTTTATACTTCTTAAAGCTTTTTATGTAATAATAACTCTTATCAATATAAAAAAGATGAGTAAATTTTATGAGTATTTATTTTATACATTTTCTTTCTAGTGTTTTACCTTTAAGCATTTTATCAGCTTTTATTACACCTAGAAAAAAATATATTTTTAAAAGTTTTTTAGCTATTTTTTTAGGCTTTTTATTTGGGTATTTTGCCTTTTTTATTGCAGCACAATATTTAAAAACTGAGAATTTGATATTTAATTTCAATTTTATTTTTATAACTTGTCTGCTTATAAGTTTTATATTTTATTTTTGGCAAAAAATAGCCGATTTCTCTTTCGCTTTGATAGGAATTTTAAGCTTTGGGATGGCTTTGCATTATTATAATTTAAGTCAAGATTTTCCTATTTTTAACAATTCTTTAATTGATAGTGAGGCCATTTCTTCTTTAGGTTTTATCATTTTGGCTTTATTTATTTGTGTTTTAATTTTCTTCTTTTTAAAATGGCAAAAGGACTTTAGTAAAAAGATAAGTTTTATTCTTTTTTGCGTGGCGGTTTTCATAGAGAGCGACAAAGCTTTAGCAAACATTTTATTAACTTTAATGCGAAATTCTGTCATAGACACTCACACTTTTTTGGTAAGTTTTGTTGGGAAAAGTAATTATTTTGGTGCGTTTGGAATTTATGTTTATTTATTTTTAATCATCTTTTTAGCATTTTTAAGTCTAAAAATGCGTGAAAAAAATATCACAAAAAATCAAATTTTAGACATTGCTTACCGCAAAAATGAAGCCAAAAACAGCCTTATTAATCGCTATTTTTCTAGTGTTTTTATCTCTTGCATTTTAAGCATTTGCATTATTTTATACTTTTTTATGGTAAGCTCCAAGCCCTTAAGTATAGATGAACCAAAAGAACTTTTACCGGATAGTAATGGAAAATTTATTTTTGATATAGCCCTTTTAAGAGATAACAAACTCCACCGCTTTGCCTATATAAGCAATCAAGGAAAAGTGATAAGATTTTTTCTCATTAATAAAAGAGAAGATAGGGATTCTCCTGTGGCGGTTTTTGATGCTTGTGCCATTTGCGGCGATATGGGCTATATTAAAAAAGATGGGGAACTCATTTGCATTTCGTGCAATGTGAGAATTTTTTTACCAAGCGTGGGAAAATCCGGTGGCTGCAATCCAATTCCATTAAAATACGAATACGATGGCAAAAAAATCATCATTGATATTAAAGATGTGGTTGCAGGATCAAATTATTTTAGCCAAATCAAAGAAATTAAAGTGCAAGATCCGGTCTCAAAAGAAGAAGTGATAAATACTAGAGCACCTTTTTCTTATAGCTATAAAGGTATAACTTATTATTTTTCTAATGAAAAAAATTATGAAGAATTTAAAAAAGATCCGATGAAATTCGTGCAAGATACAGAAGCTTTATTTTTAATCCAAAGGAGAAATAATGCTAGTTAAAATGATAATAAATTCTATTTTTAAAAATAAAATTCAAAAATTTCTAGCTTTTCTTACTTGTTTTTTGGCTACACTTTTATTATGCACTATGCTAAATATCACTTTAAGCATAGGTGATGAAATCACCAAACAACTTAAAAGTTATGGTTCTAATATACTTGTTTTACCCAAAGGGTCAAGTCTTAGCATAGAAATAGGCAACGAACTTTACGAGCCTTTGAAAAACAAAAACTATTTAGAAGAAAAAGATTTATACATCATAAAAGATATTTATTGGCGAAATAATATTACCGCTTTTGCACCATTTTTAGATGGAAAAATAGAATTTCAAAATGAAAATTCTACGCAAAAAGCTTTAATTTATGGCACTTATTTTCAAAAAGCCATAAAAATTAAAGATGATGATGATTTTATCACAGGCATTAAAAGCCTTTATCCTTATTTACAAATTGAAGGAAAATGGGCAAAAGATGATAGCGAGGAAGTAATGCTGGGCGAAGATTTTGCCAAAAATAATGGGTTAAAAATTAATGATACTATAAAATTAATAGGAGAAAACAATATTTCAAAAGAAACAAAAATCGTAGGAATTTTACTTCACACTAATCCTAAAATGTCAAATAAAATCATCATACCCTTAAATTTAGCTCAAGAATTATTAGACAAAAAAGGACTTTATGCGAGCGCAGAAGTTAGAGCTTTTACCATACCAGAATCAGCTCTTTCTGAAAAAGTGCGTCGTTTGGGTGAAGAAAAACTCGATCAACTGGAATACGATAAATGGTATTGTTCAGCTTATGTAGGTTCGATTGCAAGTCAAATCAGTGATGCCTTGCCAAAAGCAGATGCAAAAGCTGTTAATGCTATAAGTGATGCACAAAGTTTGGTGGTGAAAAAAATTCAGTCTTTAATGGCGATTACTTGCATCATTTCTCTTATCGTTGCAAGCATTGCGATATCAAGTTTAATGAGTTCTGAAATTCATCGCAGAAAAAAAGAGATCGGACTTTTAAAAGTGCTTGGTGCAAATACTTTTCAAATTTATTTGCTTTTTACAAGCGAAAATTTAATTGTAGCTTTGATTTCTGCCGTTTTTGGCTTCATCTTTGGCATAGGACTTTCAGAATTTATAAGCCTTGGTATTTTTGGATATTTTATAAATATTGCTTTTATAGCATTGCCTTTAAGCCTTGTTTTTGCAGGACTTATAGCTATACTTGGATGTTTGCTTCCTATAAAAAATATCACAAATCTTTCTCCTGCAGGAGTTCTTTATGGCAAATAAGTTTTTTTTAAATGAACTTTTTAAAAGTATTAGTTTTTCTTATCAAAGGCTTTTTATCATCGTTTTAAGTGTTTTTATCGGTGCACTTACTTGCTCGGCTTTTTTAAATATCTATTTTGACATCGACACAAAACTTTCAAAAGAATTAAAAGCCTATGGTGCAAATGTAATGATAAGTCCTAAAAATGATGAAAATATCATTACAAATGAAGATTATTTAAAAAACAAAGAAAAGTTAAAAGCGAAAGCTTTTACACCTTTTTTATATGAATTTTTCAATCTAGGTAGCACAAGCGGAGTGGTTTTAGGCACTGATTTTAGAGCTTTAAAGATCACAAAACCTTTTTTAGAAGTTAAAGAAGGGAGTTTTTCTTTAAGCGATTTTGATGAAAATGCAGTTTTTTTAGGTATAAATTTAGCCAAACAATTAGGGCTTAAAGTAGGCAATGAACTTCAAATTTACAATCCAAACAATGGAAAAAGTGTAAAACTCATCATCAAAGGCATACTTTTAAGCAATGATGAATTTGATAGTATCGCCCTAGCGCCTTTAAGCATCGTGCAAAATTTAAGCGATACTTTTGGCATTAATTATGCTAATGCGGTCGTTTATGGGAATTTTGATGAAGTAAGTGCAAAAACAAAAACCCTTAATAACGAAAAAATCAATGCAAAACCTATTTCATCAGTATCTTTAAGTGAAAATTTGGTGCTTAGCAAAATAAAAGGTTTAATGTTTTTAATCATTATTATCATTTTAATTATAGTCACAACGAGTGTAAACACTACGCTAAGTTCGATTATATTTTCACGCAAAAAAGAAATCGCTTTGCGTTTAGCTTTGGGTGCGAAAAAAAGCGAGATTATAAAACTCTACGCAAGCGAATGCTTTATTGTAAGCTTATTTGCGAGTATATTAGGGGCAATATGTGGTATATTTTTAGCCAATACTTTTGGCTATTTGATTTTTAATTCTAACATAGATTTTAGGTTTAAAGCCGTATTTATGGCTTTAATTATTTCTTTATTTTTTGCTTTTTTAGCAGCGATTTTTCCTATTAAAAAAGCATTGAAAATCAATGTTTGCGAAAATCTGAAAGGCGAGTGATGAAAGAACTTATAAAAATTGTAAATTTAAATAAAGAATTTGGAAAAGTAAAAGCTTTAAATAATATCAATTTAAGCGTTTATGAGGGTGAATGGCTTGCCATTATGGGTCCATCAGGTAGTGGAAAATCCACACTTTTAAATATATTATCTTTAATGGACAATCCAAGCAGTGGTGAATATATTTTGGATGCAGAAAATTTAGCACAAATGGATGAAGAGCAAAAAATTCAAATGCGTCGTGAAAAAATTGGACTTATTTTTCAACAGTTTCATCTCATTCCCTATTTAAACGCTTTAGAAAATGTTATGCTTTCACAATATTATCACTCAAGCGTCGATGAAGAAGATGCAAAAATCGTGCTTGAAAAAGTAGGACTTTCGCATAGACTTCATCATTTACCAAGTGAGCTTAGTGGAGGAGAACAGCAAAGAGTGTGTATCGCAAGGGCTCTTATTAATAATCCTGAAATTTTGCTTGCCGATGAACCTACAGGAAATTTAGATGAAGATAATGAAAAAATCGTGCTTGAAACCCTACAAAAACTTAAGAATGAAGGTAAAACCATTGTTTTAATCACCCACAATCCTGACTTAGCCAAATTTGCTGATCGCACTATTATCTTACAACATGGGAATTTAAAATGAAAAAATTATTTTTATTTTTAATAGCTATATTCTTAATTAATGCTTGTTCTTTTGAAAAAAATGAAAATAAAGGAAAAATCGGTCAAATAGGTGCTGAACTTTCAGCCAAAGATGTTTTTGGAAAAGCTGTAAAATTAAGCGATGATAAAAATGATGTAAAAGTTTTAGTCTTTTTTCAAAATGGTTGTCCTTCTTGTTTAGAAGAATTACCGCTCTTAGATGAATTCGTACAAAAATATCCAGATAAAATCAGCGTTTATGCAATAAATTCTGTAGATAATGCCGAAGTAGTAAGGGTTTTAGCCGAACAATTTGATTTTAAAAATGTCAAAGTTTTAAAAGATGATCTTAAAATCACAAATGATCGCTATTCTGTATTTGCAACACCTACAACAATCATACTTCAAAACAAAATCATAAAAGAGAGAATTTTAGGAGAAAAACCATGGCAAATTTTAGAATCCAAACTTATTTCTTTGCTTTAATAACATCTTTATTGTTTATTGCTTGTGATAGTGGGGAGAATTTCAAAGCTTTAAATAGCGATAAAAGCTATAATTTTGCCTACAATGGTTTTGAAAAAAATTTAAAACTAGACAATCAAATGCAAAATTTTGCTTTGGTATTTTTCACTAAAGATTGTGGAGTTTGCAAGGAGCAAATTCCTATTTTACAAACCTTAGCTAAAAATTATGATTTTAATATTTTTGTGATTTTAGGCGATGCTAAAGATGCAAACGACGCAAAAGCTTGGGCCAAAGAAAAAGGCTTATCAAATTTAGCAATGTTTTACGAAAAAAAAGCTGCAAAATATCTTTCATCTTCAGTAGGAGATATTTTTGGTGTACCTGTAATCAGCTTTTTTAAAAAAGGCAGAATGGATGAAAAATTCATAGGTTTGACACCTTATAGTGTGCTTGAAGCTGAAATTAAAAAATTAAAAAGCTGATTTAATCATCTTATCTTAATAAAATTTTTCAATAAATTATTTATTTTCAAAATTGCATTTTATCGTAAATTGAATTTGCAATTCTGATAGTTTAATTAAGATAAGATTTAAAACTATACAATCTTACTAAATTCGATTTATCAAACTAAATTATCGTCTTGCTCTAAGTTTAGATTCTAAAAAGCATATTTTAAGAAAATTTTATTTCCTTAAAATAAAATATTAATTTCACTGCAAAAAATCAAATTTAAATGACTTAAAAAACTCAATCATCTTTATGAATACTTTTATTTATTCTATAAAAATTTTTACACTTTCAAAATTTTAGCCAATTTGTTAGAAATATTATAAATACTTTTTATCTAACATTTAATATTTTAAATATATAAAATACAAAATTATATTTTTTTATCGCCTATAAAATATCCATAAAGCTCATAACTTCCATCTTTTTTCATTAAAATGACAGGATATTTTTCACTATAACCCTGTTCCATTCCAGGACTTCCTTGTGGCATACCGGGTGCTGAAATTCCAATCACTCCTTCAGGTTTATTTTCAAGCAACCAAGCCACCGCACTTTGTGGCACATGTCCTTCTATAGCATAACCATCAATCACTCCAGTATGACAGCTTTGATACTCTTCTTTAATACCTAAATTTTGTTTTATTTTTAAGAAATCATTTGTTTTTATCACTTTAACTTCATAGCCTTGCTTTTTCATATAATCCGCCCAAAGATCACAACATCCACAAGTAGGACTCTCATAAATTTCTAAATTTTTTGCTTGTAAAACACTTGCTAAAATTAAGATAAAAACTAAAAATAATTTTTTCATTTAATTCCTTTCAAATTTATAAAAATATATTTGAAATAATACTTTTATAGGGTAAATATTGTAAGTATAAAAATTAATCAAAAATGAATTAAATAATTTATTTTATTTCTTAATCAAATTCTAAATATTTATGACAAAGGTTGCCTTTTTGAAATAATTCGAAATGATACAATAGGACTTCAAAGGCTTCAGCGTATTTAAGTAAAATCTCTCAAAGTATGGTAAAATGGGGTTTATAATGGTGCGGATGAAAGGACTTGAACCTTCACGCATTGCTGCACCAGATCCTAAGTCTGGCGTGTCTGCCAATTTCACCACATCCGCAAAGTGGTACGCCCAAGAGGATTCGAACCTCTGACCTACGGCTTAGAAGGCCGTTGCTCTATCCAGCTGAGCTATGAACGCATATAAAGATTTGGTGGTGCGCCCGATAGGAATCGAACCCATAGCCTACAGATCCGAAGTCTGTCGCTCTATCCAGTTGAGCTACGAGCGCTGATGGGGTGAGTGATGGGAATTGAACCCACGACCCTCAGGACCACAATCTGATGCTCTAACCGACTGAGCTACACTCACCATTTTGTATAAATTTATAAAAAATGGTCGGGGTGAAAGGATTCGAACCTTCGGCCCCTTGGTCCCAAACCAAGTGCGCTAACCAGACTGCGCTACACCCCGAGTAAATAAAAGGAAATATTGTATCACAAAAAGAATTTAAAGTCAAGGATTTTCATCTCTTAAACGCAAAAAAATAGGAAAACGGGGTAAAGAATTCTTGGTTAATCCATTAAACTTATAAGTAATCATCGAACCAATCTTAGGTGGATTCTCTCTGTCTTTATCTTTTAAACCACTACCTATTTTAATCACTTTATCATTCGGCATTTTACACAATAAAGAACCAATTTGATTTTTAAATTTGCCCCTACCCTCTACATACCCTACTACTTCGCATTCTGCATCATCATAAGGCTTTAATTTCATAGCCTCTTTACTTCTACCTTTTTCATAAGGACTTAAATTTTTACGGATAACAACACCTTCACCTTTATTTTGAATGATATTGTTATAAAATTTTTCAAGATGAGATGAATTTTTAATAGGAATTTGTGGAATAATTTTTATATAAGGATTATGATTTTTTTCTAAATATTGTTTTAAAATTCGAAGACGAGTCTCAAGCGTGCAAGGATTTAATTTAAAATCCTCACAGGCATTTGGGACATCAAAGACATTATAACTCACACTTTTCCAAAGACTTGAATTCACATCACTGCTACGAATTAAGGCTGATATTTCATCAAATTTAGCTCTAGATATCCATAATTCCCCATCAAGAGCAAATTTTGGAAAATTCTGTGTAAAAAATTTGGGAGAATTAATAATATTTTTTTGTCTTGTTTGCAAGCTTTTTCCGTCCCAAATTCCTCTAACCCCATCAAGTTTTTCACTCATCAAATAGCCATCAAAATCCCTTGTTTTAATTTCCCCTTCATTTAATTTACTAAGAAGCAAAATATCGTTTGCAAAAGCAAAGCCAATACAATATAAAAGAATGAGAAATTTCATTATAATAAATTAATCATATAACCCGTAGCATCTTTTTGGATATTGTAACTATAAGCCCCGTCTAAATATATCACTAATCTATAATACCCTTTATGTGAACCAAAATCAATACGCTTAAAAATAGAATTTATAATGCGTATATTTTTAGTAGGACTGATAGTATCTGATTTAAAATCCACTACAATTTTACTAGGATTTCCCACAGAAAAATCACTAATCAACTCATTATTTGTATTTAATTTGATTTTATTTTTATACACAGCATAAGATACAAAATCATAAATTTTATCAACTTGTAACGGTATTTCTATATTTGCTGTGTTATTAGACTCTTTTTGAGAACTATTTTGCTCTGGTATAGTAACCGAAACATCAAGAACCTTAGAAGGATCTGGACTTTTAAAGCGTGAAATAACATAAGTATCATGCCAATCTATGCTTTTATTAATATCAATATTCAATTTATCTTCGCTACCATCAAGATTAATATAGTTAAAAGTTACACTTTTTAACACTCTTGCATTGGAATTAAATTTAATATCTTCTTTTTGAAAGTCAGGTGGTGCAACCATACTTACATTTTGTTCCGATTTAAAAGGATTTTCTTCAGCACTTAGTAAAACAACAAACACTAAAAATATTCCTAAAATTCTAATTTTCATTTGGATATAAACCCTTTAATTCAAAATAATCTTTTTGTGCTTTGGCATTTTGCTCTTTAAGCAAAGATATTTTCTTATTTAATTCTTCTTTAGTTGCTTCAAGAGAAAGCAGAGTATCTAAAGAGTATTGCCCAAAAAGCATATTTCCAAAATAAATAGCTCCAATAATGACAAATAAAGCCCAAAAAAACATCTTTATAATATGTGTATAAAAACTCTTTTTTTTGGTGCTTTCGTCGTATTCTTTAAGTAAATCGCTCAGAGTTTTTCTCCTAAAAATTCATCGCTTTCAAGTTCGATTTCTAGCAAGCGATTATATTTAGCAGTTCTTTCGCCTCTTGCTAAGGCTCCTGTTTTAATTTGTCCCGTATTTAAAGCTACGGCAAAATCTGCTATAAAAGCATCTTCACTTTCACCACTTCTATGACTCATGATACATTTATAATTATTTCTTTGTGCTAGGCGAACGGTTCTCATTGTTTGAGTGATAGTTCCTATTTGATTTGGCTTTATTAGCACCGCATTTGCCATTTTTTTAATAATACCTTCTCTTAAAATATCTTCATTAGTCACAAACAAATCATCACCCACAAGCTGAATTTTTTTGCCTAATTTTTCCGTAAGCTTAATCCAACCTTCAAAGTCATTCTCCGCTAAACCATCTTCAATACTACAAATTGGATATTTAGCACAAAGCTCTTCATAACGAGCAATCAAATCATCACTTGAAAAAACTTTGCCCTCTAAATGGTATTTTCCATCTTTAAAGAATTCGGTACTTGCCACATCTAGTGCAATTTTAATTTTGTTTTCATAACCTGCTTTTTTAATACAAGTCATCAAAAGATCAATTGGTTCTGTATTATTTGCTAAATTTGGAGCAAAGCCACCCTCATCGCCTAAGGCAGTAGAATGTCCGCTAGAAACTAATTCTTTTTTCAAAATAGCATAAATTTCACAAACCGAACGCAAAGCTTCTTTAAAGCTTGTAAAGCCAAAAGGCATGATCATAAACTCTTGAAAATCTATATTATTACTCGCATGTGCACCGCCATTTATAATATTACACATTGGCACAGGTAAAATACTTGCATTAGCACCACCTAAATAACGATACAAAGGCATTCCTAATGAATTTGCAGCCGCTCTTGCAGTAGCCATAGATACACCCAAAGTCGCATTTGCGCCTAAATTTGAATAATTATTTGTGCCATCAAGTTCGCGTAAAGTATCGTCAAGTTGGGTTTGATTAAAAGCATCGAGTCCTAAAATTTCATCTGCTATAGTTTCATTTACATTAGAAACAGCTTTTAAAACGCCTTTTCCGCCAAATCTTTCATCATTATCTCTTAATTCTAAAGCCTCTTTAGATCCTGTGCTTGCACCACTTGGCACGATCGCTGCACCCATACTTCCATCACTTAATATCACTTCAGCTTTTACCGTAGGATTTCCCCTGCTATCAAGCACTTCATAAGCTTTAACATCTTCAATCACTAGCATCAATCTTCTTCTCCCTCATCATCTTCGCTACCACTAATCATACCTTCTATACCCATAGAATTTTGGATAGCCTTAGTAATTTCATCGGCAATTTGTGGATTTTCTTTTAGGAAAGCTTTTGAATTTTCTCTACCTTGACCCAATTTTTTATCCTTATAAGAAAACCATGCACCGCTTTTATCTACAATATCAAGCTTCACACCATAATCAATTAACTCACCCTCACGACTAAGTCCCTCGCCAAACATCACATCAAATTCAGCTTGTCTGAATGGAGGCGCTACTTTATTTTTTACCACCTTAACTTTAACGCGATTTCCAATAGGCTCTTCATTTTGCTTTAAAGTAGCTACTTTTCTAACATCTAAACGCACTGAAGCATAGAATTTAAGTGCATTTCCACCTGTGGTAGTTTCTGGAGTACCATAGCCCATAGCACCGATTTTCATACGAATTTGATTGATAAAAATCACGGTTGTATTCATTTTATGGACAATTCCTGTTAGCTTTCTTAAGGCTTGAGACATAAGCCTTGCTTGAAGACCTACATGTTGATCACCCATATCGCCTTCAATTTCAGCTTTTGGAGTAAGAGCTGCGACACTATCGACTACAATTAAATCTATTGCCCCGCTTCTTGCTATGGTTTCAACGATTTCTAAGGCTTGTTCGCCAAAATCAGGTTGGGAAATATAAAGATTATCTGTATCCACACCTAAATTTTTAGCATATTTTACATCCAGCGCGTGTTCTGCATCGATAAAAGCACAAACGCCACCTGCTTTTTGACATTCTGCTATTATATGTAAAGTTAAAGTCGTTTTACCTGAACTTTCAGGCCCGTAAATTTCAATAATCCTTCCTTTCGGAATTCCGCCTATGCCAAGAGCAAGATCAAGTCCAACTGAACCTGTGGCTATACTATCAATCTGCTCTACTTCTTTATCTCCAAGTCTTAAAATCGTGCCTTTACCAAAAGCCTTATCAAGCGATTTTAAGGCAGCATCAAGGGATTTTTTCTTATTATCATCCATACCATTTACCTTAAAAATTTAAAAATATAAGTTAGAATTTTAACAAAATAAAATTAAACAATGGTTTATTTTGTTAGAATAAAAAAATTATTTTACCTTAGGAAGCAAAGATGAAAAAAATAATCACAATTGCACATTCTCCAGATGCGGATGATATTTTTATGTATATGGCAATTAAATTTGGCTGGATAGGGAATGATTTTAATTACACAAACACGGCTTTAGATATACAAACTTTAAACGATTTGGCTTTAAAAAATGAATTTGATGCCACAGCAATTTCATTTGGACTTTATCCTTTAATTGCTAAAGAATACGCACTTTTGCGTACTGCAGTAAGTTTTGGGGAGGGCTATGGACCAAAACTAATAAAGAAAAAGAATACGCATTTAAAAAAGAATTTTAAAGTTGCATTAAGTGGTGCAAATACTACAAATGCTTTGATTTTTCGTATGAAATATCCGGAGGCTAAAATCATTTATAAAAATTTTTTAGAAATTGAAAATGCAGTTTTAAGTGGCGAAGTTGATGCAGGAGTTTTAATCCATGAAAGCATTTTAGAATTTGATAATACACTTTGTGTAGAAGCTGAAATTTGGGACATTTGGTTAGAATTTGCTAAAGAAAATTTACCTTTACCGCTTGGCGGAATGGCTTTGCGTCGTTCCCTACCGCTTAGCGATGCGATCAAAATAGAAAAAGATCTCACAAATGCGGTAAAAATCGCAGATTCTAACCGACGCATTTTAGCACCTATGCTTATGGAAAGAAATTTAATCCGCGTTAATGAAGAAAAATTAGATGTTTATTTAAATTTATATGCCAATAAAAATTCCATTTATATGAATGAAATACAATTTAAAGCAGTTGATACACTTTTTAAACTTGGATATGATTATAAATTTTATGATAAAATCATACACGCAAATGATTATCTTATTCCTAATGAATATGAAGAAGCTAGAAATTCTTAAAAAGGACTATAATGGATGAAAGCACCTTGGTTGCTCTTGGAGTTCAAACCTTTAAAATTACCCTTTTACTTTCTTTACCTATGCTTTTAGCGGGGCTTATTGCGGGGCTTATTATCAGTATATTTCAAGCCACAACACAGATTAACGAAATGACACTTTCTTTTGTGCCAAAAATTATCTTAGTCGTAATTGTAATCATCTTTTTAATGCCTTGGATGACTACAACAATGATCGATTTTACTGAAAATATCTTAAATCAAATTCCAACTTTTATCAAATGATTATTGATTTTAGAAAATATTCTTCTGTAAAAATTGGTGGCGAATTTGAAGTTGAAGTTTTAAATCGAATTTGTGAATTTGATGGCTTTTTAGTAGGTGGAGCAAATAATTTATTAATCAGCCCTAAACCTAAACATATAGGAATTTTAGGCGATAATTTTGATTTCATTGAAATAAAAGAGCAAAACAAAGATTTTATCCATATTCGTATAGGCTGTAAAACAAAAGCAAATCAAATGTATCTTTTTGCTAAAAAAAATAATCTTTGTGGTTTTGAATATCTTAGCAAAATTCCTGGCACACTTGGCGGACTTTTGAAAATGAATGCGGGACTTAAAAATGAATGTATCAGTCAAAATTTAATTAAAATTGCAACTTCAAAAGGCGAAATTTTACGCGAAAATATAAATTTTGATTATCGTTTTTGCCCTTTAAAACTGCCTTTTTTTTGGGCTGAATTTAAACTTGGTTTTGGTTTTGATAAAACAAAAGATGAAAATTTAAAAAACGCAAGAAATAATCAACCAAGTGGAGCAAGTTTTGGCTCGATATTTAAAAATCCCAAAGGAGATTTTGCAGGAAGACTTATCGAAGCTGTGGGACTTAAAGGCTTTAGCAAGGGAGATGCAATGCTAAGCGACAAACACGCAAATTTTTTAATCAATAAAAAAAATGCGAGTTTTGAAGACGCGATTTTTCTTATAGAACTAGCCAAAAAAAGGGTTTTTGAAGAATTTGGCATAAAGCTAGAAGAAGAAGTGATAATCATTTAATAATTTTAAATTTCTACCTGTTTATTTTTGAAACTAAGTATCAAATAAATCATATATTTTTAATCTAAAATTTATTTTTATAGTTTTATAATTGAAATATATTTAATCTAAGTTTAAAGGAGATAAAATGAAAAAAATTCTAAGTTCTATAATTTTAGTTGGTTGCTTATCAAATATTTTTGCGGCAACTTGGCACTATGATGCCGATGATTGCACTAAAATATATAATTATGGTTATGACTCTAGCGAATGTTTAGATGAAAAAACACATATATATCAAGGGGCTGGACATAATGTAATTTGCAAATATGGATATTGTTTTTAATGTTAAAATTAAATATGCTAAATACAAATTCAAATCATCGCTTCCATAAATGTATGCCAAAAGAATGTCACGCGATATATGATACTCTAAAGCTTATGGAAGCTCAAGACAACCAAGATAAAAAAGACAAAAAAGTTGAAGCTGAAGCAAAAACCAAAGAAAACGAGCTTTTAAATACCAAAAAAGATGAATTTAAAAGTGATAATTTGGTTGATATTTCGGCTTAAGGGAACAAAATGAAAAAAATTCTTTTAAGTTTAGCAATCATTGCTTCATTATCTAGCGTTGCTTTGGCATATAAAATTACTGTATCTCAACAGCCTATAGTTCAACCTCATTACGAAGGTTGCGTTTTAGTTTATCAATATGGAAGAGATTATAGTCGATGCAACAATCAAGGTATTTATCACGAAGCTTTTTGCAAATGGACAGGAAGATGTAGATGATTATTAATGTTTGTAGTGGTCCGTTAGATACTAAGCTAGAATATCAAACTAAACTTGTATTAAAGGCACAAACAGCCCAAGATAAAAAAGACAAAAAAATTGAAGCTGAAGCAAAAACCACCAAAGAAAATGAGCTTTTAAATACCAAAAAAGATGATTTTAAAAGTGATAATTTGGTTGATATTTTGGCTTAAAGGGGTAAAATGAAAAAAATTCTTTTAGGTTTAGCAATCATTGCTTCATTATCTAGCGTTGCTTTGACTTCAAATCATAGCAATAAAAATTTTAACAATACAAAACAAAGTAGAATTTTAACTTGCAAGGATTTTCATAACTGCCAAACAACAAATCAACCTATTTATCAATATGAAGCTTGTGCTAAATTAGGTATCTGTATATATCATTAAGGAAATATTATGGGTTTAGTCTATTCTCAATGCTGTAATCAAGTTATTGATACAAATTTGCGTTATACAGCCAAACCATTATTAAAACTTGAAGAAGCTAAATTTGAACAAGAAAAACTAAAAGAAAAAGACAAAAAAGTTGAAGCTGGAGCAAAAACCAAAGAAAACGAGCTTTTAAATACCAAAAAAGATGAATTTAAAAGTGATAATTTTATAGACTATTTAGCTTGATGAAATTTAAATTCTTTGACCTTAAGCTGCAATAATAACATATAATAATTTTTGCCTTGATTTCACTTAATTAAAAAATTTAACTACAAAACAATATAATTTTTACAAAAAATCAAATTTAAATTTTGAAACATTCTTTAATAAGCATAAAAAATATTTTAGCTTTGTTTATTTTGAAAATACAGATTAAAATATTTAAAATTTGCACTCTTGACGCAAAAAATTGGCATTTTTTAAATAAAATCACGCTACAATAAGACGAATTTTTTCTTACATTAAAGGTAAATTATGCAAATAAATATTAACTTAGAAGAAATGACTAAATGGCAAATCACTGACGAACTTAAAAGAATTCTATCAAATCTTGATCCCATAACAGCACATGAAATCGCAAAAGAATTAAGACAAGAATTTTTAAGCATTGAAGAATTACAAGAACGCATTAGACAAATCAACGATTAATTTTTGCTAAATCAGAACTTCTCATATATTTATTGCACTGATAAATTTAACCTTTTTATCTCTTTATTTATAACTTCAGAAAGCATTGTTGGCATCTGATTTAAAATATCTTGATAATTTACTTTAGAATCTTTTGCATTAAGGGCAAAACTTAATTTTACATTTTTTGATGCAATTATTTTTCCATTGCTTGTAGAAACAACTTTAAAATTAACATTTGCTACTGCATTTTTAGTCGTCGTAATAAAATAATTTGTAATATTTATATAAAATTCATCTAAATTTACCACGACAAGATAATCCGTAAATTTGGCATAAATTTTATTTTTATCTTTTTCTTTTTTTAAAAAAGGAGATACATTAAGCAACTTAGAATCTTTTGGACTAAAACGGGTCAAAGTTCTTGAGTCTTGATAAATACCATTTGCGGCCGAATTGACAAAATTTAATTTTAAATCACCTAATAATCTTTTGGCAAAAAATGTTGAAAACTCCTTAGCACTTACTTTAAAACCATCCAATATATAACCAAAATTTTGCCTAAAACTTAAAACTATGGCAAAATCAATATCGCTATCTTTGCGAACATTTGTTTTTTTATTAACCAAACTAGAACTATCAAAAATGCCTTTTTGTTGATCTAAATTTTGTTTTACAACATTTTGATGGAGATCTATAATTTCAAAATTTTCTTGCTGTTCTAATTTAATAATCTTTTTTTGCGAAAAATTATTTGCAAATAAATTAATGCTAAATAAAACACTCGCACATAAAACAAAAAAGATTTTCATAATTTATCCTTAAGCAAATAAAATTAAGAGTGAAATTATATCTTATTTTTCTATAAATATTTATCTAAAAAACTTTTTCGAGAAACACAAATAAAAGGATCGCACCTATAAACAAAAGGAGAGTATGAGATAAATTGTTTAGAAAAAGTTCCCATAAAGCCACCATTTTGATTAACCAAAAAATCTCCAGCTACTATATCCCAACTATTTAATTTTTCGAAACGCTTATAAACTCCTGCTTTTCCCTCTAAAATAGCACAAAACTTAAGACCAGAACCTATATTAATAGCTTCTAAATTATATTCTTTGGCAAAATTTTCATCTTCTTTGCTAAGATGATTGACACTTAAAAGGGCTTTTGATTGATTATTTTTAAAATCTTGTTCATTTATATTTAGAATTTCATCATTTTTGTAAACTTTAGTCTTTTGATGAGCGTAAAAAATATCACCTTTTAAAGGATTTTTTATAAGAGCTAAAACGGGACGATCATCGCTAATTAAACTTATCATGATACAAAATTCATCACCACCTTTTAAAAATCCACTTGTGCCATCAAGCGGATCAATAAGCCAAAAGTTTTTTAAATTCTCACTTTCCTCTTGACCCAGTAATTTCTCCTCGGACAAAATTTTAATATCTGTTTTTCCTAAAATATCATTTAAAATTTCATTTGAAGCTACATCAGCTGATGTCAAAGGACTTTTATCTTTTTTTTGCCAAATTTGCAAATTTTCTCTTTCTTTCAAAATAACCTTAGAAGCTTCGTTGCCAGCATCTATAGCAATTTTCAACAAATAATCTAAATTCATATTATTCCCAAAAAATTTTTTATGTTAAATATATAAAATTATTTTAGTTTAAATAAATTAAAATACGATTAAAACTGATAAACCAAAGGAAAAACAAATGAAAAAACTAGAAGATATTAAAAAATTACATTTTAAAATAAAAATGGAAATTTAAAAACAATTATTTGATTTTATTGGCAATAATGACTTAAAAATGTTAAAAATCTTTTAAAAGATTATCCTGTAAAAGAAAGCTTTTATGAGGCACATTTTACATATCATCATAATAATGAAGATTATGAGTTATCTTTATTTGATCCAGCAGCAAGCTTACTAAAATCTGCATTTACTTGTGGAAATTACAATAATGATTTTTCTATTTTAGATTATTTATTTGATGAGTATGGTTTAAGTTTAAAAGATCCTAAATATAATTTTGTT
>NZ_NFNY01000087.1 GCF_002179165.1 Campylobacter jejuni | reverse complement strand
GCGGAAATATTGGTCTTAAATATCAATTCTAATTATTATAAAACGGAATTCTCCTTGCAAAGCCTTAATGGCTTTGCAAATCTCTAGCAAACAATATCTTATTAATAAAATAATGCTATAATTTTTAAAATGACACTTTGTTGGCTTTAATTTATAAAAACAAACGAGTGAATTTAAAAAGGAAAATTTATGATACGCAAAGTTAAAAAACTTTTCAAATCAAAAAGACGAAGATTAGAAGATATTTTAGATAAAATCGCACCTATATATATCAAAGCACCTGATTGTGATGATGAAATTGTTATTGCTTTTGGACTTGATGAAGCTATAAAAGAACTAAAACAACTTTTACAAAGTGGCGTGGAGTTAAAAGAAGAAGATATTATTAATGCAAAAAAGGATTTTAAAGCTTGTATACAATATTTATTAGAATATCCTGATGAAGATTTTCCAAAAGATTTAATTGACGAGCCTGAAAAATTAGAAAAATGGATTATAAAAAATCATCCAAGAGCTTTACAAATACAAGAAATAATCGAACTTTTAGAAAATATCATAAAAAAATAAAGTAAGGCAAAGGAAAACATTAAAATGGAGCGGGAAACGAGATTCGAACTCGCGACCCCAACCTTGGCAAGGTTGTGCTCTACCCCTGAGCTATTCCCGCAAAATAAAAAAATTAATTATAGTAAATTTTGTTAGTTGTTGTCAAGAAAATTTAAATATTTTATATTAAATTTTACACTTATAAATTTTCACTTTTTTCCAAAACTTCAAAATATTCATTTTCTAAAATTTCTAATTCTTTTTGTGTTTTTTCTAACTCCTCATAAAGTTTGTTTATGCCTATTTCCTGATAGATATTTGGATCGGATAAATCGCTGTTAAGTTTAGAAATTTGTTTTTCTAAAATTTCAATCTTTTCTGGATGATTTTTTAAAATTTCATTTTCTTTGTAACTTAATTTTTTACTTATTTTTTCTTTTTGCATAGCATTTTGCTCATTATTTTCAAAGCCCATTATAAAATCATCAAATTCTTTTAACTCTTTTTCATTCTCAAGGTATTCTGTATAAAGAATATGTAAAATATTTATCTGAGAATCTTTTTCAAAAGTATAAAGTTTCGTAGCAATTTTATCCACAAAATACCTATCATGTGATACAAGTAAAATTGCCCCTTCGAAACTCAATAAATACTCTTCTAAAATATTAATCGTTGCAATATCTAAATCGTTTGTAGGCTCATCTAAAATTAAAACATCATATTCTTGAGTAAAAAGCAAAGCCAAAGCAACACGATTTTTTTCTCCACCGCTTAAAACTGCAACGCTTTTGTCTAAAAATTCTTTGGGAAATAAAAAATTTTTTAAATACCCATATACATGCATATTCTTTCCGCGTACTTCAACCCTATCGCCCCCGTTAGGGCAAAAAATTTCAAGCAAAGTTTTATCTGAATTTACAAGACTTCTAGCTTGATCAAAATATCCTATTTTGACCTCTCCACGCTTGATTTCTCCTTCATCTTGCTTTAACACTCCTAAAAGTATTTTCAAAAAAGTGGATTTACCGCAACCATTTTTTCCTACAATTGCTATGCGTTCGCCTTGCAAAATACGACTTGAAAAATTTTTAAAGAGAGTTTTTTCGCCTATGTTTTTGCTTATATTTTTAAGCTCAAAAAGCATTTTTTTGCGATTTGGCACCTTTTCTCCATTGAAATTTAAAACAGCTCTTTCAAGCTCAAGCTTTAAGCGTTTTATCGCACTAGGATTTTTCTTAGCTTCTTCACGCATTTTAAAAATGCGTTCTTTGCGTCCTTCATTTCTTTTAAGCCTTGCTTTAACGCCACGCCTAAGCCATTCTTCTTCACTTTTTAGCTGCTTTAAAAGGGTCTCATGGCTTTTAGCTAGACTTTGTAAAATTTGAGTCTTTTTTTCTAAATAATTTGCATAACCACCCTTAAAAACGCTTAATTTTCCTGCTTCAACTTCCACACATTTATCAGCAACTGCATCAATAAAATATCTATCGTGTGAAATAAAAATAACACACATTTTAGAAATTTTTAATAAATCTTCTAAAAAACTTGTCATATAGACATCTAAGTGATTTGTTGGCTCATCAAGCAATAAAATATCAGGATTTTTGAGCAAAAGCACACAAAGACCTACGCGACGAATTTCACCACCACTTAAAGTAGATACTAAGCGATTAGCATATTCAAGTAAGCCGAATTCTTTCAAAACGCGTGTGATTTTATCTTCTATATTCCACGCATCCTTACTATCAATTAAAGCCATCAAATCATCTATTTGTCTTAAATAATCTTTATTTTCAGGCTCTTTTTCAAGTTTTGCGTGCAATTTCTCATATTCTTTTAAAGCATTATAAATTTCTGCGAGTTCAGTTTTTACAGCTTCCATTACGCTTAAATTTACATTAAAGTCCACATTTTGAGATAACATAGCTATGCTTTTACCATTTTGCCTTACAACTCTACCGCTATCTAAAATTAAAGTGCCCAAAAGTGCTTTCAAAAAACTCGATTTTCCTTCGCCATTTTTACCAATAATAGCTATTTTTTCGCCTTCATTAGCACTGAAATTTACTTCATTTAAAACAATTTTATCTCCAAATTTTTTTGACGCCTCAATTAAATCTATAAGTGCCATTTTTTTCCTTAATTAAGTTTAAAGCTAAATTTTGAACCTTGTGATACAACACTAGAGATTTCTAAATAGCTTTTATGTATGTTTAAAATTTTTTTAACTAAAAAAAGTCCAAGCCCGAAAGAATTATCGCTTTCAGTGTCAATTTTATAAAATTTTTTTGTAATAAGTTTAAGCTTGTCTTGCTCTATACCTTTACCAAAATCTTCAACTACAATTTTTTGATCTTGTGCAATTAAAATCACTTCTTTTTGACTATATTTTAGTGCATTAGATAATAAATTAATAATTACTTGTTCAATTAAAAACTCATCTGCTGTTACTTTCGTGCTTCTACCTTGCAAAATCACTCTCTCAAAACCTGGATTTTTAGTAATCTTTTCACATAAAGAAAAAAGATCAAATTCATACATTTGCAAAGCTTCATTGTTAAGATTAAAAACAAAATTTAACTTATGTGTTAAAGCATTGAGTTTTATACTTTGACGCGAAATTTTTTCTAACAACTCTGCTTTTAAATTCTCATCTTTTAAATTCTTATCTTTAAGCATTTCAAGACTTAAATCAATCACGCTTAAAGGGTTTTTAAGCTCATGAGATATGGCCGAAATCACACTGCTAAGTTGAGTATTTTTAAGAGTAATTTTATTACTTTGTTTTTTATTTTTTTGAGAATTTTTAAGAATTTTTTCCTTAGTTTTTAAAAGTTTTTTATTAAGCAAATCAAGTTCTTTAAAAATACTATTTTCTAAAATAATTAGCTTCGAACTTCCTATGGTATCTAAAAATTCTAAAATCTTCTTAAAGCTTTTTGCAAGTTTTTTTCCTATAAAAAATACCAAAACAAATACAAATAAAAAACAAAGCCCAAAACTTATAGCCATTTTTAACCAAAAATTTTGCAAATTTAATAAACGAGGGTATACAATAATTGTATATTTATAACCCTTGTAAATAAAATTTTTAATGAGAATTTTTGTGGAGTTAAACTCATAAATTTCATTTTCTTTTAAATTTAAAAAAAAATCAATATTTTCAACTGATGAAAGCTTAAAATCATCTTTAAAAATAATAAAATCCGCTCTAGTCTCTTCTGCAAATTCTTCAATACTTTTAGAATCCAAATGCTCTAAAAGTGAAAATTTTAAAACATCATCAAGACTTTTAATCTTTTGCTCATATTGTTTCAAAAGTAAAAAATTCAAATATGAACTTGTAAGTGTATAAAAAGTAAAACCAAAAAAGAAAACCAACAAAGTGAAAAAAATTATGAAAACATTCTTAGTTTTTAACATAATTTATAGCCAACGCCTCTAACACTTATAATATGTTCTTTAAGTTTTGGAAATTTGTTTCTAAGTCTTATCAATGCTGTGTTAATAGTTTTATCACTTGTGGTATCATCTTTCCATACGCTCTCACTTAAAAAGTGTCTAGTAAGTAAAGTATTTTGATTTTGAAAAAAACATTTCAAAAGTTCGTATTCTAAATTTGAAATTTCTAATTTTTCATTTTTATAAAAAAATTCATAATTAACTAAATCTAACATAAAGCCGTGAAAAATCAATTTTTCTTCTTCATTTTTATGGCGTTTTAAAATAGCTTTAATGCGTAATAATAATTCATTAAAATCAAAAGGTTTACACATATAGTCATCACAACCACTTTCAAAACCTTCAAGCAAATCTTGATGCAAGGCTTTAGCGGTTAAAAAAATCACTGCCTCTTTATAACCTTGCTTTCTAAGCTCTTTGATTTTATTTAAAGAATCTCCACTTGGGAGATTTCTATCAACAATCAAAAGATCAATTTGTTCCTTATCCAATAAATCTTCAACACCATTAAAATCTAGCAAAGAAAAAATTTGATAATGATTTGCTTTTAATTTTAAAGCTAATAAATCATTTAAGTCAGCATCATCTTCTATGATAAGAATTTTAGATTTCAACATACTGCACAAAAACACAAGCCTCGAGTTGTCTTAATTCTTCTAAAATTTCTTTTTGAATTTTTTCATCAATTAGCACCACAGCTAAAGCATATCCAAAACCATCTCTACCCAATCTAAAATCAGCAATATTGATATTTTTAGCTGCCAAAGCTGAACTGATTTTAGCTATAACGCCTGGAATATCTTTATTTTTAAAAATTATCATTTTACCCTTTGGCTTAAAATCTGTTTTAAAACCATTCACTCCTACTATGCGTTGCTCATTTTCATTAAATACAGTTCCTGAAATACTGATATTTGAATTATCTGTGATAATCTTAACACTAAGTTTATTATTATAGCCACTATTTGGAAGGGTTTCACAAGATAATTCCACACCTTTTTCTTTTGCAACAAATTCAGCATTAACATAGTTTATCTTTTCCCCCAAAATTCCACTCAAAGCTCCTACAGCTGCAAAAGTTAGCATAGAAGTTGCATACTCACCAATAGCTCCTTCTGCTTCGAGCTTGATACTTTTAATAGGATTTTTATCAATTTGTATCGCCAAAAATGCCATTTTAGAAACAAGTTCTATATAAGGAGCCACAAAAGGTGGTAGATCTTCTGTTTTAATCGGTAAATTTAAAGCATTAGGATAAGCCACGCCACGTGCCGCACTTAAGGCTTGTTCGCAAGCTTCTCTTGCAATATTATCTTGACTTTCCAAAGTATTAGCACCAAGATGAGAAGTCACAGAAACATTTTCAAAATCTAAAAGTGGATGGTTTATTGCGGGTTCTTTTTCAAACACATCAATACCCAACCAAGCTATTTTGCCGCTTTTCAAACCTTCACACAAAGCCTCTTCTGTATATAAGCCACCACGTGCACAGTTAATAAGTCTTACACCATCTTTCATTTTGGCAATCTCATTTATACCTATCATACCATTAGTTTCTTTGGTTTTTGGTGTATGAATAGTAATAAAATCACTCTTTGCAAGAATCTCATCTAAATTTTTTGCTTGCTCCATATCTAAATCTGTAATTTTTGATGCTGGAATATAAGGATCATAAGCTAATATTTTCATTCCAAAAGCTTTTGCTCTAATGGCTACACGAGAACCTATATTTCCAAAACCAATAACTCCTAAAGTTTTATTCATAAGTTCTATGCCATACCATTTTTCTCTTTCCCATTTTCTTTCTTTCTTTAAAAAATTATGTGCATTAACAAAACTTCTAGCAGAACTTAAAAGATGCGCCATAGTAAGTTCTACTGCAGCAATAGTATTTGCAGTAGGGACATTCATTACTATAACACCGCGTTTAGAACATTCTGGAATATCAACATTATCTACACCAACTCCTGCGCGCACTAAAGCTTTAAGTTTTTTAGCATGATTTAAAAAATTTACATCCACATCAGTAGAACTTCTAGTGATAGCAACTTCAACATCGCTAAGCATTCCCATAAGTTCATTTTTTGGAACTTTAGCAGCTTCTATAAGTTCAACATCTTCAGCCTTTCTCAAAAGCTCAACACCTTTATCTAAAATAGCATCACAAATAATAATCTTTTTTTTCATAACCAAATTTCCTTTGCCTCTGTATTGATTTTATATTTTTTTAGCTCTTTAATAATATCGTCAATTAAATTTTTATTATTTGTATCTAAAAAAATTTCAGGACTCTCACTAGACTTTAATAAAAAATACTTAACATTAAAAGAATTTAAAGTTTGCCTTAAACAAAACATGGAATAAACATCATATTTATTAACAACAAGTTGATAATACTTGCTTTTTTCTTTAAGTTCGCTAGTATCTGCATCAAAATACAAAGTAAATTGCTCTGCCGCTGGAGTAAAATCTTTTGTAGGCCATTTAGCAAGCTCTTCTTGCCAAGTGGGTTCTTGCATTGGTTTTTCTATGTTTTGATTTACATTTGCTTCTTTTACGAATTTTGGAATAAAATCAGAATTTGCCTTAAATTTCCATAATAATATAAAAACCACAACAAGCAAAATGAGTAGTAAAATACCCAAAATGCTTATAGTTATATATTTTTTCATCTTAAGCTAACTGATCTTTAATAATATCACCCAAAGTTACTTTGTCATCATTATTAATTTCGTTTAGCACTTCGCGTTCTTTAATTCTAGCTAAATTTTTTACGCTTAAACGAATTCTGTTTTTCTTTTCATCAATGAATACAATAGCTGCTTCAATCTCATCGCCAACTTTAAGACTTTCAAACATTGTTGCACTGATGTCTTCTTTATGGATAAGAGCATCGACATTTTGACTCAATTCAACAAAAATACCAAAATCTTTAATATCACGAATTATACCTTTTACCGCATCTCCAATTTTATGATCTTTAGCATATTCCTGAACAGGCGAACCACAAAGTTCTTTAACGCTTAAAGAAATTTTTTGTTTTTCTTCGTCAATTTTAATGATTTTAACTTTTACTTTTTCACCATTTTTAAATTTATCTTTACATTTTTCATTTCTATCCCAAGAAGCATCTTCATTGTGTAAAAGCCCTTCTACTCCACCAAGTTTTACAAAAGCACCAAAAGATGTAATAGAAGTAATTTCACCTTCCGCAATATCTCCGATTTTATAAGCTTTTGTAAATTCATCAAATGGTTTAGAAAGCAAATTTCTTAAAGACACTCTTAAGCGTCTTTCATCTGAGTTAATCTCAATCACTTCAACATCAATTTCTTGTCCTTTGCTTATATAATCTTTTGGATTTTTAATATTTTTATCCCAAGAAATTTCACTGATATGCAAAAAGCCTTCTATATCATTTCCTAAATCCACAAAAGCACCATAAGGTTCTATATTTGAAACAATTACTTTAATTGTATCTCCTACCTCAAGACTGTCTTTAATTTCACTCCAAGGATCAGGCAAAGCAGCTTTAATAGAAAGAGATAAATGCTTGCGATCTTTATCATATTTAATCACCTTAACAGGAACCTTGTCGCCTTCTTTATAAAACATATTAGGATTTACAGGTCCTTTGTAAGAAATTTCACTATAATGCACAAGACCATCTACTCCGCCAACATCAACAAACATACCATAGGTTGTAATTTTTTTCACCACACCCTCAATAAGTCCTTCTTGTTGAGCAATATTATTAATCACTTCTTTTCGTTTTTTTCTTTCATCATCTAATGTTTTTTTTCTAGAAACAACAATACTTTGCTCTTCTTTATCAATTTTAATGATTTTAACTTTAAAAGTTTTGCCTACAACATTATTACTTTCTTTAAAACCATATTGTGATCTTGGTAAGAAAAATTCAACATCATTTTCATCAACAACAACAAGCCCACCTTTGTTTTTGCCAATAACTTTAACATCAAAGATTTTATCTTCATCTTCTTTATAGTTTTTAATAAACTCAACAACCTTCTCTTTTCTTAAAGCTTTTTTATGAGAAAGTAAAGGTTTCCCACCACGAGAGCCCACAACAGCAACTTTAATGCTATCTCCTATTTCAAATAACACCCTAGCATCATTATCTTGAATCTCATTTAAAGGCAAAATCCCTTCAGATTTTCTACCCACATCAACATAAACTTCATCGTTTTTAATCTCTACGATCACACCTTCTGTTATAGCTTCTTCTCTTGATTTGTCGAAAGCTTCTAAAAGCTGTCCAAAATCTTCATCTTCAAGATAATCATCTATATTGCTATGAACTTTTTTGTTCGCCTCACTCATCATGGTCCTTTAACATAATTTTTAAAAATTAGTTGATTTTACCCTATTTTTCTTTAATTAGTGTTAATATTTTTATTTTTTGTTAATTTTTTTAAATTCTGATTTGATTTATTTTTTATATAGAATAAATTATAACTATTTTAACACTCAAAAGCTTCTATTTTAGCTATTACTTTTTGAATAATCCAATCAGGAGTACTAGCACCTGCACTAATTCCACAATGTTTTTTACCCAAAAACCACTCTTTTTTAAGCTCTTCTTCTGTTTCTATTAGATAACTATCTTCACAATTTGCCTTAGCAATTAAAAAAAGTTGTTTAGTATTGGCTGAATTTTTACCACCAACTACCACCATTACATCGCTTTTTACAGAAAGCTCCTTGATCGCGTCTTGATTTTTAAAAGTCGCATCGCAAATAGTATTAAAAACCCTTACTTCTTTAACTTTAAGTATTAAAAAATTCACTATTTCCATAAAATGTTCGGGTTTTTTGGTCGTTTGACTCACTACGGCAATTTTATGCGGTAATTTAATATTTTCAAGCTCTTTTTTATCCAAAACCACATAAGCTTTAGTACTTACGTAGCTTCTTACGCCTTTAACTTCAGGATGGTTTTCATCGCCAAAAATCACGACTTCGTAACCTTCACTACTCATTTGCTCACAAATTTGTTGTGGTTTGGTTACGAAAGGACAAGTTGCATCAAAAATTTCAATTTCTTTCTTTTTAAGTTCTTCTAAATCTTGCTTAGTAATACCATGGGTTCTTATAATCGCCTTTTTTTCATCACTTAGAGCTCTTATGTTTTCTAAGGTTTTAACATTGAAATTTTTTTGCAAACGCAAAATTTCTTCATTATTATGGATAAGTGGCCCAATGGTTGCCGCATCTTTAATTTGTTCAGCTTTTTTAATTGCTCTTTTTACCCCAAAACAAAAACCATAATTTTTGGCTAATTCAATAATCAATCCTAGCTCCTATTTTTAAAAGAAGTTCTATAAAATTTGGAAAAGAGGTTTTAATGCAATCGCTCTCATCAATTTCCATTCCACAAAGTAAGCCCAAAACCGCAAAACTCATAGCAATTCTATGATCTCCATAACTTTTAACTTTTGCAAATTTAGCCTTTCCGCCTTCTATCTCAAAACCATCTTCAAGCTCTCTTGCATCAATATCACAAAGCTTTAAATTTTCCACCATTGCACTGATTCTATCACTTTCTTTGACACGAAGTTCTTTAGCATTTTTAAGCACAGATTTTCCCTTAGCTACTGCAAAAGCTATAGCTAAAGCCGGTGCTTCATCGATAAGCCAAGCAATATTTTCACTCACGCAAATAGCATTTAAAGAACTGCTTTGTGCATGAATTTCGCCTATACTCTCATAATCGTTTTGTGTGATTTTTATCTCAAGTTTCGCACCCATTTTTTGTAAAATTTTATAAGCTTCAATGCGTGTGGGATTAAGTAAGATATTTTTCAACACCACCTTAGAATTTGGCACAATAATCGCAGCTAAAGCAAAATAAAACGCTGAAGAAGGATCATTTGGTATCACAATATCTAAAGGTTTTAAAGGCTCTTTTAAGGGCAAAATTTCAAGCTTTAAGCCATCATCACTTATTTTTAACGGTGCATTCATTGCTTTTAGCATATTTTCACTATGATTTCTACTAAGAGTTATTTCACTGAATTTACATATTTTATCTGCTCTAAAACCTGCCAAAATCATCGCTGTTTTAACTTGAGCTGAAGAAATTTCACTTTTATAATCAAAAGCTTTTAAATTTTGTCCTTCTATGCAAAGTGGTGCTAAACTTGCATCCATTCTGCCATAAATTTTTGCTCCAACTTGTCTTAAAGGCTTGCTAAGGCGTTTCATAGGGCGATTATTTAAATATTTATCCCCACTTAAAACAAAAAAACCTGAAATCCCTGCTAAAAATCCCATCATCAAGCGTATTGTAGTGCCTGAATTTCCACACTCTAAAACAGAATTTGGACTTGCAATTTCAAAAGAAGATGTAATGCAAACATTAGAACCATCTCTTTGTACTTTTGCACCCAAATTTTGCACTATTTTTAAGGTGTTTAAAGTATCTTCAGCTAAAAGATAATTTTTTGCTCTATTTTCTGCTTTTGTTAAAAGTGAGAAAATGGCAAAACGATGAGAAATACTTTTATCTGCTGCTATATCTGAAATTTCAGCTTCAAAAGAAGTTAAAGCATTAATTTTCATCTTAATTCTAAACCCAAATTATTAAGGTTTTGCAAAATCCTATCCATACATTCTGCAACCTGATTTTCTTCCAAAGTTTTATTCATATCTCTAAAAATAAAACTCATAGTCAAACTATAAGATTCTTTAAGGTTTTCATCGCTATATAAATCAACTAAACGGAAATTTTCAAGGATTTCTAAACCTAACTCTTCTATGCAAGATCTGATTTTTTCATATGCAAAACCCTTTGGTATAAGCACACTCAAATCTCTACTAATACTTGGAAATCTAGAATAAGCTTTAGCTGTTTTAAATTTTGGCTTGATTAAATTTAAATCCAATTCACAAATATAAGTTTTTAATAAATCTCTTTCATTTTCTATTTTTAAATGCAAACGACCCACAAAACCAATTTTTAATTCTCCTATATAAACATCGGCTTGCTCATAAGGACTTAAAATGCTATATTTGGAAGCTTTGAGTTTAAAATCACCTATAATATTTTTAAGCTCTAAAAGAAAATCATAAAAATTCACAAACTCTGGTTTAGCCTTATTAGAAATTTTAGCTTCTTCTTTATAGCCTGAATAAACAAAAGCTATATGATTTAATTCTTCGTTATTTGCTCCAAAAACTATTCCAAGCTCAAAAAGCTTAATAGTCTTTTTAGCATTTTTTGCATTCAAACTTGCCGCATTTAAAAGATGATTTAAAAGCGTCGTTCTTAAAGTATTTAATTCTGCGGTGATTGGATTGATAATTTTTAGTTTTGTAGGATTAAAACCTAACATCTTTAATTCTTCTTCACTATCTAAAACATAATGCAAACTCTCAAAATATCCATTTTCAACAGCTTTTTTTCTTAATTCTACTAGCTCCTTGTAATTTTTATAAGTTGAATTTAAACGATTCTTTTCTATAAATTCTAAACCCTTTGAAGTAATATTATCAATACCTATAATGCGGACCACTTCTTCGCAAATATCAGCTAAATTTTTAATATCAGGACGATGTATTGGAGCTTTAACATTTATAAGTCCATCTCCAGAAAGTATAAGCTCAAAACCTAATTTTTTAAGGATTTTTAAAACTTCATCCTTATCCACATTTTGCCCTATTATATTGCTAATACCTTCAATGCTTACTGATATAGTTGGCAGTTCTTTATCGGTTAAAATCTGCTGTGAAGAGCTATAAATAATCAAATTGGGAATTTTTTCTAAAACATTAAGCAAAAAATCCATTCCCAAATTTAATCTAGGCTCACTTCCCCTAAAACTTCTATAAATAATTTTTTCATCTTGTTTTTCATAAGCTATTTTTGCATCTGCTATAATCATTGGATCAGTATAGTTTGCCTCTATAATGACTATTTTAGAATCTTCTTTGCATTTAAATCGCTCTTCTTGATAAATTCCGCTAACACTTAAAAGCTTGTCTTGACATAAAATCTTAGTTTCTCCGTAATTTTCTTTACTTAAATTTAAAGTTATTTCTTCATTTTCTTTAGAAATTTCACTTAAATCATAAGCGTTAAAAATTACGCCAGTAGAATGCGTTGCATAATTTAAAAAATTTTCTATGGAATTTTTTCCTAAATTTTCAATTTGAGCTAATCTCAAACTAATCAGTAAGCTGGTTTGAATTTTTTCTTGTAATTCTATAGCCCTATAATTATAAAGACTATTTAACTCTTTTTGAGTAGCCAAGCGTAAAATTCTGCCTATACCCAAAACATTTTCACCCTCTTTAAAAGATGCAGATTCTTTTAAGTTTAAATTCAAGGCCACAGCTAAATCCCTTGCTATACCATAAACACTAAGACAATCGCCTCTATTTGGTGTAAGTTCAACTTCGATCAAACCATCATTAAAAATTTCATAAGAATTTAAAGCTTTTCCAAGCTCCAATTTACCAATGCTTTCATCTAATAGTATAATACCTTCATTGATTTTTTCAAACCCAAGTTCCGTGCTAGAGCAAAGCATGCCGCAAGAATCTACTCCGCGCAATTTAGCTTCTTTAATCTCCATACCATTTGGCATCAAAGCACCTTTTAAAGCCACGGCAACAAATTGCCCTATTTCCACATTTACAGCACCGCACACAATTTGCAAAATTTCACTTCCAATATCCACCTGACAAATACTAAGTTTATCAGAATTTTCATGTTTTACCTTTTCTTTTACAAAACCGACTACAATTTTATCCGGAACTCTCAAAGAACAAATTCTATCAACTTCTATACCTATAGAATTTAATGTTTTTGCTATATCGTCTAAATTTTTATCTTCAAGTTCCAACCATTCGCTTAACCAACTCTTAGTAATTATCATCTAAATTGCTCCAATAATCTTAAATCACCTTCAAACAAAGATCTTAAATCAGGAATTTGATGCAAAAGCATAGCAAAACGCTCTACCCCAAGACCAAAAGCATATCCACTTACATCTTTATAACCCACAAAGTTAAATACATTAGGATCTACAACGCCACATCCTAATACTTCAAGCCAACCAGTTTGCTTACAAACCCTACAACCATTTCCTTTGCAAAAAACACAAGAAATATCCACTTCTGCCGAAGGCTCTGTAAAAGGAAAAAAACTGGGACGAAAACGCACTTTTACATCCCCAAACATATAATGTAAAAAATCTTCCAAAATGCTTTTTAAATTAGCAAAACTTACTTTTTGACCCTCTTCAACAACCAATGCTTCAACTTGATGAAACATTGGAGTATGGGTAATATCAAAATCTCTTCTAAAAACAGCTCCTGGTGCTATCATTCTAATAGGAGGTTTTTGTGTAAGCATAGTGCGAATTTGCACTGGAGAAGTTTGAGTTCTTAAAAGCCTTTTATCATTAAAATAAAAGGTATCTTGCATATCTCTTGCGGGATGAGATTTTGGCAAATTTAAAGCCTCAAAATTATGAAAATCATCCTCTATTAGCGGACCTTTTTCTATACTAAAATTTAAACTTACAAAATATTCTATAATCTTATCCATAGTACTCATAACAGGATGCAATGCACCATTTGTAGGATTTTCATCAAAATAATTAAAATCAAGTGCGTCTTGCTTCATCTTTTCTTCTAAAGCTAAATTTTCTAAAGTTTTAAATTTTGACAAATAAGCTTCATTAAAAGCATCTTTTTGTGAGTTGAGTTTGGCTGCAAACTCTTTTTTTTCTTCACCTGATAAATCTTTTAACTTTGAAAAACTTTCTGTTAAAATACCTTTTTTTCCAAGAACACAAACTCTAAGAGCTTCTAGCTCATTTAGATTTTCACATTTTTGAATTTGTTCGATAAAATTTTGCAATTTTCTACCTTAATAAATTATTTTTCGTTCTAATTCTATTAAAAACTATTTTAAATTCAGCATAAAAACCAAACTTTAAGGCTATAATTATATACAATTAACACCAAAAAAGGATAAATGATGCAAGAAAAAAGTGTTTTTGAACTCATTGTCGAAGGAAAACTTCCTTGTAATAAAGTGCTTGAAAATAATGATTTTTTAGCTTTTCATGATATTGCTCCAAAAGCTCCCATTCATATACTTATTATTCCGAAAAAACATTTTAAAGATTTTCAAGAATTTGATCCTAATCTAATGGCAAAAATGACGAGCTTTATACAAGAACTAGCCGTGCTTTTAGGTGTGGATAAAAGTGGATATCGCCTAGTAACAAATTGCGGCAAAAATAGCGGTCAAGAAGTTTTTCATCTGCATTTTCATATGCTAGGAGGCTTTAAACTTTCCAAAGAAAAAGAAGAGCAAGATAATTCTCAAGCCTTATTTTAAAAATTTTATGATAGCCTAAGCTATCATAAAACTACTTTGTTAAAGGAACAAGCATTCCCTCATACAAGCCTTTATAAACTTCATCTCCGCACAAGTGCTTGGCAAGCTCTAAACCAAATAAAATAGCTGTTGCCGGTCCTGCTGAAGTAATAACATTTTTATTTACCACAACCGCTTTATTTATTCTATTGCCATTTAAACCTACTTCACAACCTGGATAACAAGTAAAATCACCTTCTAAAACTCCAGCAGCATTTAAAACTATAGGGGAAGCACAAATGGCTGCAACAATTTTATTTTCTTTGTGAAGTTTTTTAATAATATTTAAAATTTCATTAGAATTTTTAAGATTATTCATTCCACCAAAACCACCAGCTAAAGCGATAGCATCAAGATTTGTCACATCAACAGCTTCTAAGGAACAATCAGCTTTAATGCTTATATTATTTGCACCCTTGACCAAAAGTTCGCTATTTAAAGAAGCAATGATAACTTCTAAATTTCCACTCAACTCAGCTGCCCTTTTTAAAACATCAGCTATACCTATAAATTCAGCTTCTTCAAATCCATCAGCCAATGGAATTAATACTTTTTTACTCATTTTTATCTCCTTTTTCAAATTTCTTAAATCTTTCTTCTCTTGCTTTGGCTTTTTCACTCATTTGTCTATTAAATCCTATGACTAAAAATACCATAAAGCACACAAAAAGCATAATTAAAATAAATTCTAATATTGCCATAACCCTAAAACCTTGTTTTTTATAAATTTTAACACAATTTTACAAATCTTTAAAGAAAAATCAAAGATAATTTTATAGAATTTAGTTTTTTAATTATTTTTTATTATTAAAAAGGCTAAGTTTTGAATCAAAAAAATATAAGAATCTTTGTATTTTTAAGCATTATCATTTTATGGGGCTATTTTTCCTTTCCCATTGAAATTCTGCAAGTTAAAGATGCAAATGCAAATATAAGTTATACTTTTACTGATAATGCTAAAGCTTATTTAAAAAGCTATTTTATTACTCTTTTACTTACTGCTTGTGCGGTAATTATTGGTGTAATTGTTGGTTTTAGTCTCGCAATTTTGCGTTTTTCTAAATTTAAAATTTTAAATTTTATTATAGATGAATATATTGATATCATACGCGGAACACCTGTGATATTACAACTTATGATCTTTGCCTTTGTTATTTTTACTTTTCTTGATAATCTTTATGCCGCAATTCTTGCATTAGGGCTTAATAGCTCAGCTTATATAGCAGAAATTGTAAGAAGTGGAATCAATAGCATAGATAAAGGACAAATGGAAGCAGCTCGTGCTATGGGACTTGATTATAAAACCTCGATGAAAGAAATCATCCTGCCACAAGCCACTAGAAACATCCTGCCTGCCTTAGCCAATGAATTCATTTCTTTATTTAAAGAAACCTCTGTAGTTGGCTTTATCAGTGTTATTGATATCACTATGCAAAGTCAAAGTTTGCAAGCTGTGCTTTACAATCCAAAACCTATTATTTTTACTGGACTTGTATATTATGTAAGCGTAAAAATCTTTAGTTATTTTGCTAAAAAACTTGAATTTAGGATGAACCAAAATGATTGAGATTAAAAATTTAAATAAAAAATATGGAAATTTAGAAGTTTTAAGAAATATCAACACTCAAATTTCAAAAGGCGATATCGTAGCTATTATAGGTCCAAGTGGTGGCGGTAAAAGTACTTTTCTACGTTGTATTAATCGCTTAGAATTAGCAGATAGTGGAGAAATTCTCATTAATAATCATAATATTTTAGATGAAAAAACCGATATTAATAAAATTCGCCAAAAAGTTAGTATGGTGTTTCAGCATTTTAATCTCTTTGCCAATAAAAATGTAATGCAAAATTTATGTCTAGCACCTATAAAAACAGGAATTTTAAATGAAGAAGAAGCAATAAAAAAGGCTAAAATATTGCTTAAAAAAGTAGGTTTGTCCGATAAAGAAGAAGTAATGCCGCACAAGCTTTCAGGAGGTCAAAAACAACGCATTGCTATTGCAAGAAGTCTAATGATGAATCCTGATGTGATTTTATTTGATGAACCCACTTCAGCACTTGATCCTGAAATGATAGGAGAAGTTTTAAATATCATGAAAGACTTGGCCGTTGAAGGTCTTACCATGCTAGTGGTTACGCACGAAATGGGTTTTGCTAGAAATGTCGCTAATCGTATCTTTTTTATGGATAAGGGCAAAATCGCAGTAGATTCAAGTCCTAAAGAAGTATTTGAAAATCCTATTAATGAAAGATTGAAAGAATTTTTAAATAAAGTTTTAAATCATTAAAAAAGCCCTAGATTTTTTAGGGCTTTTTAATTAATCCCAACATTCAGCGTTTTTAATGCCTAATTTTGAAGCACTAAATTTCGGATCAACTTTATCATTTTGTTGCGCATTAAAATCTTTTAATACCTTGTTAACTATGGCACCTAAAAGAAGTAATGAAATAATATTTGTAGTCGCCATAAAAGCCATGGTTAAATCTGCTAAACTCCAAGCAAGTTTTAAATCCATTTGGGAACCTAAAAAAATCATAGCCACAGCAGAAATTCTAAATAAATTCATTATTAATTTAGAATTTGTAAGATATTTTACATTAGCTTGAGCGTAGTAATAATTCCCTATTAAAGAAGTAATAGCAAAGAGTACAATAGCTATTGTAATGAAGTGAATTCCAAAACTACCATAATACTCACGCATTGCTTCTTGCACCAAAGGCATTGCAGTTAAGAGTGGTTTTCCATCAGCACCTACATTAAAATATGCCATTGAAAAAAGCACCAAAAAGCCTGAACTAGTACAAACAATCACATCAATCAAAACTGAAAATGCTTGAATTACACCTTGTTTTGCAGGATGGCTTGTAAGTGCAGCTGCAGCAGCGTTTGGTGCAGAACCCATACCGGCTTCATTGGAGAAAAGTCCTCTTTTAATCCCTATAACCAAAGCAGATCCAGCAAATCCACCAAAAATAGCCTTAAAATCAAAAGCACTTTCTAAAATCAATGATATAACAGAAGGAATTTTTTCAAAATTCATCAAAACGGCGATTAAAGCAAGTAAAATATAAGCCATTGCCATAAAAGGGACAATTAAAGAGCTCACTTTTCCTATTTTTGTATGATGAGAAAAAAACATCCAAATTCCAAAAAGAGTTAAAATAATACCAATAATCATAGGCCAAGAACTTGAAGCAAAATCTGCTGTGGCATTAGGATTAAACATGTCATAATAAACTTTGAAAGCTGAAGTCATTGTTTGACTTTGAAGCCCATTAAATCCATAAGCATAAGTGATAATAAGAATAAAAGCAAAAAAAGCTCCAAAAAAATGAGAACCTAAGGCTTTTTTTATATAATAAGCAGGACCACCTTTAAATCCGCCTGTATCATCTTTTGACTTATAAATTTGTGCTAATGTACTTTCTGCAAAAGCTGAAGCCCCGCCAAAAAATGCCATAAACCACATCCAAAACAAAGCTCCCGCTCCACCTGTAGCAATAGCTATGGAAATACCTGCAATATTTCCTATGCCTACCCTAGAAGCGGTTGAAATCATCAAAGCTTGAAAAGGAGAAATATGCTCCTTAGTATGCTGATCATTTTTTTCAGTTAAAATTTTAAACACGGATTTTAACATACGAAATTGTACAAAATTGGTCAAAAAACTATAATAAATTCCACAAACAATAAGTAAAACCACCATTATAGTATCTGTGTAAGGTAAGATAGATTCGATAATTTTTAATATTTTTTCATCGAATGGAATTGAAGGATTCAAAGTCAGATTTTGATCACCCATATTTCTCCTTTATAACTAAATTTGTTACTACTTTAACATAATTTTTTTAAAAAAAATATTTATTTTGGAAAAATTATATTAAAAATTTATAAAGTGAGTAAATTTAGGAACTAAAATGATTAAAATTTTGTCTTAAAGCCTCATAAGAAACAATTCCTACACTTGTAGCCAAATTTAAACTTCTGCCACAAGCTTTCATTGGGATCGTAATAGCATTTTCCCAATTTAATTGCATAAGTTCCATAGGCAAACCATAACTTTCACTACCAAAAAATAAAAAATCATTTTCTTGGAATTTGGCTTCAAAATAAGGTTTATTGCTTTTAGTGGTGGCAAAAAAGAAACGATCTTTATAGGTAAGATTTTCTTTTAAAAAATCTTCTAAACCTTCCCAGATTATGGGTTCTAACTTTTCCCAATAATCAAGCCCTGCTCTACGCACCGATTTTTGAGAAATATCAAAAACAATAGGCTTTACAATATGTAACTTAAAACCAGCATTGTAACACATTCTACCAATACTTCCTGTATTTTGTGGAATTCTAGGATGAACTAAAACAATATTAAACATCTATACAAGTACTCTTGGAATATTAGGATGAAGTTTAACCAAAACTTCATAATTAATCGTATCAAAAAATTCAGCCCAAATATCTGCATTATCAAACACGCAAACCTCTTCACCCACATCTTCGCAAGAAAAACTATCCATAGAAATTTTACCTAATATTGATTTTCCATTAGAGAGTTTCAACTCACCCTTTCCATTATAACGAAAAAGTCCATCTGCATATCCTAAATCATAAGTGGCAATTTTTAAATTTTCTTTGGCAACAAAAACACCACCATAACCCACACTTTGACCTTTTTTAAGCACTCTTTGACTGATTTTATGTGCATATAAACTTAAAACTTTTTCTAATTTTTCATTTCCGTATCCAAATTGCACGAGCCCTACTCTGCAAAGCTCATCTTGCGGGAGTTCAGACCTAAATAATGCTGCAGAATTATGAGAGTGAAAAATCAAATCTTTAAAATATTCTTTTGCTATTAGTTTCGCTTTTTCAAAATTTTCTTTTTGCACAAAAAAACTTGCATCATTTTCATCAGCACCTAAAAAATGTGTAAAAATTCCTTCAAGTTTTAAAGAACTTTTTTTGATTTTTTCTAAGGCAAATTTTAAGTCTTCTATACAAACTCCATTGCGGTGCATACCCGTATCAATTTTTAAATGAATTTTAGTATTTTTTTTATAATTTTCAAGCTTTGAAATTTCATTTAAAGCATAGATAAATTCAGCTTTTTCATCTCCATTAGGAATATGGGAAAGAATAAGGATATTTTCAAAATATTGTTTAAGCTTATTTGCTTCAACTTCATTTTTAACTGCAATAAATTTTACCCCCATTGCTTTAGCAATAGGAGCTAGAATTTCAGCCCCATGCCCATAGGCATTATCCTTAAAAACACAGATAAGCTTTGAAAAATCTCCTGCTTTTTCTGCAATTAGTTTTAAATTGTTTTCATAAGCTTTTTGCTTAATTTTTATTATAGACATTATTGTTCTGCTAAGATTTTCATCTTTCCTTTACTATCGATTTTTACATATAAAATTTTATCACCCTTAAATTGATAATTTTTAGTGTAATAATCTTCATAAAATGAAATTCTATACATGGTTTCATTTTCTAAATTTGGATAAGGGCTGATGTTGATATTTGAAAATTTGATTTTTTTATTTTCTTTACGAGAAAAAATAGACTTTTTCATTGAAGCAAATTGATCAAATTTCATCTTATCAAAACGCTTAAATTCTTTTTCATCATAAAATTTCAAATAAGCATTGATATCATTATTTGTCCATGCAAGTTTCCAAGCAAAAAGATCTGCAAATAAAGCCGCGATATCTTCTTTTTTTGCTCTTATTTTATCTTTTTCTTCTGTCATTGCAAATACTTTTTTATCTTGAACAATTTTAGCAAATTTTTCAAGATTTTCATTAAATAAAGCTATACAACCTCGTGTTTTAAACTCATCGATTCTTGAGCCATCTAAAGGATAACCATGTATCCAAATTCCACCACCTGTTTTACCCTGAACCTTATCAAATAAATTAGGGTAAGTAGTGGCAAAAGCAAAAGGTCCATAATAAGGATCTCCTGGATTAAATTTCCTTCCAAGCTCATAAAAACCTATAGGAGTTTTTAAATCTCCTTCAAATTTTTTATCTCCCATAAGCCCTGTAATGATTGCCTTTTGCTCAAATTCTTTTGTGATTTTTCCTTCATCATCATAAGAATACACACGAAGGATTTTATCTGTTTTATTGGTTAATACAATAGCTACATTATCATCGCTATAATATCCAAGAGAAATATTCTTATCCCCTATTTCACTCAACCAAAAATCTTTGTTCGTTAATTCTTTTTCGATGGCTACGCCAACTGCATCCAAACCTTGATTTAAGTAAATTTTCACTAAATCAGATGCACCAAAAGCCGAAACACACATAAAAAACAATACTAGAACTTTTCTTAACAACGCTTTTCCTTAATAATAAAAAATAATATAGAAAAATAATGTCTGAAATTATATTCTTTTTTTTCTGAAAAAAGAATAACTTTATAATGAAATTTATATTATTTTCATAGTATTATAATGTTATTGTGTTATTATTTTATAACTTTTTATTTATTATTGCCTTTTATTATTATTTTGGAAAGATTACATTTTAAGGATAGCTATGAAAAATTTTTTAATAGGAATTCTATTTTTAATTATTTTTTCTTTAGTTTTTTATCTTTTATATGATAAGAAAAAAGAAAATGTTTTTAGTTTCAATACTTGTCAACCTTTAGAATGTGATCTTAATCTTAAAGATTGTATTTTTCCTTTTAAAAATAATCAAGTTATAGTTTCAACTTATCCTAAACCGATAAAAATTTTCAATAAAACAGCCATCAAAATAAAAAATTTTCCTTACTATCCTAAATTAAAAATTAAAATTTATAGTCTTAACTCATATATAGGCGATATCATTCCAAAATTTACAATAAATCAAGATGAAATTACCCTTAATTTTTTAGGCAGAAGCATTACAGATGATTCTCGTTTTAGAGTTGAACTTCTCAACAATGATACTCCAACAGGATTCTTTTTTGATTTTGATGTCACCATGCAAGAAAATATAAATCCATAATATTTTAATTTTAAAATAATTTTGACAAAAAATATCTTAATTTTATTAAATTTTATTGACAGTTTTTTTTCTTATGCTATACTACTAAGATTATATTTAATATTTTTTAAATATATAAATAATAAGGATAAAATATGAATAAAATTATCACATCACTTGTTTTTCTGATTTCAAGTCTTTTTGCTAATGATTTAGAAGTTAAAAACGCATTTATCAAGCAAACTCCACCTCATGCTCCTAGCAGTGCTATCTTCCTTACTCTTTATAATAACACTGATAAAGATATAGCTTTAATTGACGCAAAAACCGATATTAGCGAAGTTAGCGAACTTCATACCCATATACACAAAAATGGAAAAATGGCAATGATACAAGTACCAAAAATCATAATCAAGGCACACTCTAGCACTGAACTTAAACCTGGAGGTTATCACATTATGCTTTTTAAGCTTTCCAATCCTGTTACTAAAAATACTAAAGCAAATTTAATTCTAAAATTTGATAATAATCAAACTTTAAAAATTAAAAATATAAATTCTAAAGAATTGTAAAAGCCGATGAAAAAAATATTTTTTATTTTAGCCTTTGGCTTATCTCTTTTAATTCTTTATCTTATTTTTGATTTTTATGTTTTAAAAGATCGAACAACAATCCAGCAAGAAGCTTTGTCCCCATTAGGTTGTGATTTAAATATTCAAGATTGCATCTATAAATTTAAAGATAAAGAAGTGTTAGTATCTTTAAGTCCTAGACCTTTGCAAAGCCTAAATGTTACGAAACTAGAAATTAAAAATTTAGGAAATTATGCCAATTTAAAACTCAAGGTTTATGGTCTTAATATGTTTATGGGAACTCTCACACCAAAAATTCATAAAATAAATTCAACTGATTATTATTCTGAGCTAGTCCTTGCAGCTTGCACTATTGAAACTATGCGTTTTAGAGCTGAAATTTTAGACAATGATAAGCCTATAGGACTTCATTTCGATTTTGAGCTAAGAAGATGAAAAAAACTACACTATTATTGATATTAGTTATTATTGCGGGATTTTTTATTTTTGCTTATAAAAATCCTTATGATTTTAACTTGCAATCAGAATTGAAAAAAGAAACCACTTTAAAAGATTTTAAAGGTAAAAAACTTATTGTTTATTTTGGTTATACTTTTTGTCCAGATATTTGTCCAGCAACCCTTGCTTTAATTGGAAAAGAATTAAAAACCATAAACAACAATAAAGCACATTTGCTTTTTATATCTTTAGATCCTACTAGGGATAATAATTTAAGCAAAACAAATGAATGGTTGAGATATTTTTATCCTAATGCGGATGCTCTTATCGCCAAAAACGAGAATGTTTTACAAAAAATTACAAAGAATTATGGAGTTCAATACCAAAAAATTGACTTAAAAGATTCCTTAATGTATTATTCTATCGCACATAGTAATCAGATATTTCTTTTCAATGAAGAAGGAAAATTGAAAAAAATTATCAATGATTTAAATCCAAAAGAAGTAGATAGAGAATTAAAAGATTTTTTAGATTTTAAATAAAAGTATTTGGATTAATAATAAAAATTTAAAGGCTAGAAAATTCTAGCCTTGTGTGAAGATTTATTTTTTCTTTTTCGCTTTAGCAACAGCTTCTTTAAGGTTTTTGCCTACTTTAAATTTAGCAACTTTTGTCGCAGGAACCTTAATAGTTTTTCCAGTACTTGGAACTCTAGCTTCTCTCGCTGCTCTTTCTGCTATTGAAAAAGTACCAAAACCGATAAAGCTAATGCTATCACCTTTAGATAATACATCAGTAATAGTAGCAATAACCGCATCAGTTGCAGCTGTAGCATCTTTTTTTGTTAGCCCAGCAGTTTGAGCAACTTGTGAAATGAAATCTGCTTTAGTCATGAAAGCTCCTTAAGTTTTAATTGAAACACGCTATTTTAACATATTTTAAAACGATACGCAAGTATTTTTAAGAAAATTTTTAAAATTTTTATGTTTTTTTATTCTTATAACGCTCAAATTCTCCACTATCATCAATTTCATTTCCTATTCTCTCATATAAATCATAATAAAATTTCACAAATTCTTTACACTCGCTTTCAACAGGCATAAAAACCTCATTTTCAATAATACAAAAACGATTTAAAAATTCTTTAGCATCAAGCTTTAAAGCATAGTGTTTTGCTAAATCATGATAAGTTTTCATTGCTACTGATTTAAATTTGTCATAAAATTCTATATTAAAATTAACTTGTAATTTCCCATTTTTAAAGCTCAAAACACCACTCTCAAACAATAAAGAAAGATGTATGAGTCCTTCTGTATAATAAGGCTTTACCTCCTCGACTTTTTGCCAAGCTATTAAAGACACAGCTCTTTTAATGAGATCATGAAATACAGGCATTTTAAGATCTTCTTGCTCGTGATAAAAGAAATTGATAAGCCCTCCACTTGTTGCTTTATATTCTTCAATATTCTTAAAAAAGCCACTTTTATTCATTAATTTTTCACTATCATTGGCAATAAAAAATATATGTCCAAATTCATGCCCTATGGTTGAAACTTCATAAACTCTTTTCCAAATTTTTTCTTTGAAAAACAAAATATCTCTTCCATAATTTAAAAATTCTTTATCAAAAATCTCACTAGCGATTTTCATAAAAGGCTTAGTTTTTGCATTCTCATAAACAAAATTTAAAAAGGCAAAAATCTTTTTTCCTGCGATAGAACTTACAAATTCATCATTAGGAACTACCTGTGCAGAAAACAAACCTTTAAGCTCAGCCCCATAAAAAATCATCGGAGCACAAACATAAAGTTGAGTTTTGTCAATATTATGCAAAACTTCATTTTTAAGTTTTTCATCTTGAATACCGATATTTTCATATACCTGCATAAAGCTTTCTTTGATTTCATTAGAAAATTTTAAGGCATCAAAATCGCTTTCATCTTCTATCCTTATATCCCATTCAAGTGCCACTGCATGTGTATAGCTATCTTCATAGTATTCCAAAGGATGACCTACTTGCAGTGGAGATTTTACTTTCATCCAAGCAAATTCTGCTTCTTGCCAAGCCCCTATCACCTTTTCTTCTTCTTTTTCACAAAAAGCCAATTTTAATTTCTCAAAATACTGAATATAAGCTAATTCATCTTCATATTGCGCCAATTGTTTTAATTTGTCAATCATTTCATCAAAAGCAAATTCGAGCTTTAAAATTTCATTTTCAAAAAATCTTGCATAAGGAACAAATTTCCATAAATTTCCTATTCTTACCAAAACTCCATAACTTCTTTCGCAAATTTCGCCATTTGGTGTGGTTTGATAAAGCTCATTTTTGCGTAAAAATTCCATTGCATCATCCAAATTTGGAAATTGCATAGCTAAAATTTTATTATTTTTTTCTATGATTTCTTTAGTCCAAGAACTCTCAAAAATATTAATCACTAAACCTATATTATGAACGCCTTGAATTAAAGTTTGATAAAAATCATTTAAAAGCTTTTTCTCTTTAATTTCATTAATCAATTCTTGATGTTCTCTTTCATAAAATAATCTTATCTCTTGATAAAATTTATGCTTAAGTTCAGTAATTTTTTCCTCGCTAAAATTATTTTTTTTCCATTCTTGAACTAAATTTTCTTCTTTTAAATCCACCAAGCGTCTTAATATAGCTAAAAGAGTCGCTTTTTCTTTTTTTAACTCGCTAAGTTTTAATAATTTTTCAAAATAATCACCCCATTGCTCTGAATCTAAAAGCTCATAAAAAAGATTGATATTTTCTTTACGAACTCTAGCAAGTGTTGCTAATTCTTTAAAATTATTCATACAATTATTCTCCTTTTTTTAACTTTATTAAATTATAATTCATTTTTTAAAATAAGGAGTAAAAAATGAGAAATATGGGAGAACCAAAATTAAAAATCGTAGCTATGCCAAGCGATACTAATCCAGCAGGCAATATTTTTGGCGGATGGATACTTTCGCAAATCGATCTAGCAGGTGCAATAGCCGCGAGAGAACTTTCGCCTGAACGCGTTGTAACAATATCTATGGACAAAGTAGTCTTTAAAGAACCTGTTTTTATAGGTGATATTATTTCTTGCTATTCTAAAGTTATCAGTGTGGGAAATACTTCAATCAATGTTGAAGTAGAAGTTACTGCTCAAAGAGTGGATTCTCAAGGATGTACTTCTTGCATTAATGTTACTTCGGCTTTAGTTACTTATGTTAGCGTTACAAGAGATGGAAAGAAAAAACCTATCAGCGAAGAATTAAAAAGAATTCACGGCTTTAATGCTTAAGCTCTGCTTTGTATGATAAAACTTTATCCTTATAAGCTTATCAGCATTTATTTAAGCCTCCACTATTATATTTTTTATCTAAACATTCTTTGAAAAATTCTCCTCTAGTTTTTGGAATTTTTTCGGGATGTTTTTCTTTCATATGTTCTAAATATTTATCATAGCTTGAAAGTCCCACCAAAGGATGAAAAAACCTTTCGGCTTTTTCATAATAATACTTAAGCTTTTTGAAATTCATCAAGCCTAACATAAGCACTTTCCTTTAGTGGAATTTTAATCTTGCCTAAGCAAATTCCTATACAAGAAATAATAACAAGCAAAGTTGCTATCATAAAAAACACGCAAAGGATAGCATTGAGTAGATTTCCAAATTTGCTTTGCGTGGCTATTGAAATTTCTTTTTTGATTTTTGTAATTTCGCTTTCATCTTGTGTATTGCTTAGCTTAATTTCTAAATCTTTGATTTTTTGACTTTGTATACTTACAGCCGCCACATGACTTACTGCATTGCCTACTTTATCACCCTCTTCATAAGGCATAATTTTAAGAATACCTCCATATAAAGTCGCTACCAAAACAAATACTGCAGGAATTAAAGTCACAAAGGTGTATTTTGCTTTGCCCATTTTTACAAGTATGGTTGTAACAAGAAGCAAAGCCATACCCGCAAGCATTTGATTGCTCACACCAAAAAGTGGCCAAAGTGTGTAAATTCCGCCTTTAGGATCAATAGCCCCTTGATAGAGAAAATATCCCCAACCTGCTACACTTAAAGCCGTAGCCAAAAGCCCTGCAGGATAATTATGTATGTTTCCTAAAGGCTTATAAATATTACCCAATATATCCTGTACCATAAATCTGCATGCCCTAGTTCCAGCATCCACAGCTGTTAAGATAAATAAAGCTTCAAATAAAATAGCAAAATGATACCAAAATGCCATTAAATCAACCCCGCCAAAAAGCTCATGCAAAATTAAAGCCACGCCTATAGCAAAAGTCGGTGCACCACCTGTTCTTGATAGTATGGTATGCTCTCCGATATTTGTGGTTAAAGTTGTGATTTCTTCAGGAGTAATGCTAAAGCCCCAGCTTGAAATAGTCGCAGCAACATTTACAACATCAGTGCCTATCAAAGCAGAACTTGAATTGATAGCAAAATAAAGTCCAGGATGCAAAATACAAGCACAAATTAAAGCCATAATCGCTACTGCACTTTCAGCAAGCATAGAACCATAACCCACCGCTAATGCATGAGTTTCACTTTCAAGCATTTTTGGAGTGGTTCCGCTTGAAATTAAGGCATGAAAACCACTAATTGCACCACAAGCAATGGTGATAAATAAAAACGGAAAAATTCCACCAGCAAACACAGGTCCGCTTCCATCAAAATACTGCGTATTTGCTTTTGGCATTTGTAAATCAGGAGCTACAAATACAATGGCCACGGCCATAATCACAATAACCCCTATTTTTAAAAAAGTCGAAAGATAATCCCTTGGAGCAAGTAAAAACCATACAGGTAAAACCGCCGCAATAAAACCATATGCCATCATAATAATTGCTAAGGTTGGAGCATCTAAGGTAAATATTTTAGCCAGGTAAGGATCGCTTGCTATCACGCTACCATAATGAATAGCCAAAATAAGCAATATAAATCCTATAATAGAAGCTTCTCCTACTCTACCAGGTCTAATAAAACGCATATAAATTCCCATAAAAATCGCAATAGGAATAGTCATAGCAATAGTAAATAAACCCCAAGGAGATTCTGCTAAAGCTTTTACAACAACCATAGCCAAAATAGCAATGATGATTAACATGATACCAAAAATCGCTACCATGGCAACGCCACCTGTGAATTTACCCATTTCATCTTTAATCATCTCGCCAAGACTTCTGCCTTTTCGACGCGTAGAGATGAAAAGCACTACAAAATCATGCACCGCACCGGCCAAAACTCCACCCACTAAAATCCAAAGCATAGAAGGCAAATAACCCATTTGTGCAGCTAAAATCGGTCCTACTAAAGGACCAGCGCCCGCAATAGCGGCAAAATGATGGCCAAATAATACCACTTTATTTGTAGGGACAAAATCGCGTCCATCATTTTCCACAATGGCCGGTGTGGCACGATTTTTATCAAGCTCTAAGACTTTATAAGCAATAAAACGCCCATAAAACCTATAGCCTATCATATAAATACACACAGCAGCGACCACAAGATAGATTGCTGAAACACTCTCGCCATTTTGCAAAGCTAAATATCCAAAGCAAATAGCACCTAAAACTGCCACAAAAAGCCATAAAATTTTAGTTCCCATTTAAATTCTACTCTCCTAAAAAATAAAATTATCAAAGCATAGCAAAAAATTTTCATCAATAAGACAAATAAATGTTTAGTTTTTATACATTGCTTTAAAAAATAGTATTTTTGTTTCCTTAGGTTACAAATTTGAAAAATAAAATAAAAATAATATAAAATTATTTCTTTTATGTATTTTAATATTCTTTAAGTATAAATTCTTTTTTGCTGATAGGTTCTAAATCTATAGATAAATAACCTCCTTCTGTCATTTCATCGAGCGATTTACTTACGCTAATTTCATTAGCTCCCTTTTCTCTAATATCACTTACGAAAAAATATCCACTAAAATAGCTCATCAATTGACTTTGTATTTGCCAATCAAATTCAGAACGATTTTTAATTTCTAAAACCTTATAAGCTTTTGGCAAATCTTTATAAAGTTTAGATTTTTTATCCATAAGTTGCTCTACATCATTTCTTTCTCCCAAAACCCAAATATATTCTTTATTGTTTTTGGAACTTTGTTCTACCATAATATCTGCACTCATATCAAATTTTGTTTTCTCATTATAGACAAGCCCGCTAAAACCACCCGTTTCTAAATTTAGCAAAGAAAAACCATTGACATAAGCTTGACTTTAGCTTATTTTGGCAATCTTAGCCGCTGAAGCCAACTCGTAGTCATTTTACATAGACTCAAAATAAAAACTTTCCAAATTATATTTTTTAACATTCTCAAGTTTTAAATCATACTCTACATCAGAATTTACAGCGTGTTCTTCATAAGGTGGATAAATAGCTAAAAAAGAACCCAATTTAAAACTTACAGGAATTTGCTTTAAAAAATATTCATTTCCATTTTTAAGATCAAAACGAGTTACTATTAGGAAAATTAGAATTTTGAAATATCATTTGATTATGGTCATCACTATAATACGCACTACCATAATAATTTTCTTTAGGATTTTCAAAATTAATCCTTGCCTTATTCATATCAGGACAATAGCCAATGGATAACTTCACTGCTTCACCTTGATGATCTTTTAAGAAATTCCAAACTTTTTTAAAATCATCCTTTTTTGCAAAACAATTTCATATTCATTGACATTTTTCTTTTGTAGATTAAATAAATCTGGGAAAAACACCGCAATAACACTAATGGTCGCAATTACAAAGCTCGTAATCGAACCTATAATCACCTTAGGCTGAAATTTTTTTATTTTCTTGCATTTTGCACCTTTCAAAATTTAAATCATAAAACTTAAATTATATTTTTTTGTATTTAAACTTAAATTAAATATTAAATTTGCTTTTATTTAGAAATTTGTTAAGAATTTGAAATTTAAAGTTTGAAAAGTAGATGTAATTTAAAAATAAAGGAAGTATTTTACTCTACTTCCTTTAAAATAAAAAGTTATATAAAAAGAGAATTGACACTTTCATTATGATAAACACGGCGTATCACTTCAGCAAAAACAGGTGCTACACTTAACACTTTGATATTAGGTAAATGTTCTTTTAAAGGTATGGTATCAGTTACTGCTAACTCATCCAAAGCTCCCGAAGCAATTCTTTCATATGCCTTACCACTCAAAACCGCATGAGTACAACAAGCCATCACAGATTTCGCTCCCTTATCTTTTAAAGCTTGAGCTGCTTTTACTATAGTCCCAGCGGTATCAATAATATCATCAACTAAAATGACTTCCTTATCTTTAACATCACCGATAATATTCATCACTTCACTTTCATTAGCCTTTTCGCGTCGTTTATCAACTATCACTATATCAAGTCCTAATTTCTTAGCTACACTTCTAGCTCTTGCTATACCACCGATATCAGGACTTCCTATAATAGCATTCTTAAAATGCTTACCTTTAATATAATCGTTAAAAACTATACTTCCATAAAGATTATCCACGGGTATATCAAAAAAACCCTGAATTTGTCCTGCGTGCAAATCAATAGTTGCCACACGGTCTATCCCTGCAGTTTGGATTAAATTTGCTACAAGTTTAGCAGTAATTGGAACTCTTGGATTTGCTTTTCTGTCTTGTCTTGCATATCCAAAATAAGGGATGATTGCTGTGATAGAATTCGCACTTGAACGACGCAATGCATCAGTTAAAATTAAAAGCTCCATTAAATTATCATTCGTAGGAACACAAGTGCTTTGAATGATAAAAACATCTTTACCGCGAACACTTTCATCAATTTGAACGCTAATTTCGCCATCACTAAAGCGTTTAACTCCGGCATCGCTTAAAGGTAAAGAGAGATATTTAGAAATTTGCTTGGCAAATTCCACATTGGCTGAACCTGAGAAAATTTTATAACCTCGCATAAAAAACCTTGACTTAGAAATTAAAATAAGCCATTCTAATAAAAAAAAGTTAAAAAAGTGCTGTAAATTTCAAGCTTTTAAAACAAATTTATATATTTTTTAAGAAATATAAGCGGTTTTTTTAGCATAATATCTCACAAGCATAGATAATGAAAAGCATATCACAAAATAAATTGCAGCAACAAAACCTATGGTGGCCAAAATTTCATCAAAACTTGTAAGCCTAGCCAATATATTTTTAGAATTATAAGTTAATTCCGCTATCTGAAGCCCTGCCAAATATGCTGTATCTTTCACCGTTGTTACAATTTGAGAAAGCAAAGAAGGGACAATTTTTCGAAAAGTTTGAGGTAAAATAATGTAAAAAAGGGTAAAAAATTTACCAAATCCTTGAGAATAAGCCGCTTCAAATTGTCCTTTTGGAATAGAATTTAAACCACCGCGTATGATTTCAGCCATAACCGAGCTTGTATATAGTGAAAATCCTATCGTTCCCCAAAAGGCTTGTGGCATTTTTGGAAAAAATGAAGGTAAAACAAAACAAGCTGCAAGCATCCATAAAAGCAAAGGAGTATTTCTAAAAATATCTATATAACAAGTGGCTAAAAATCTACTGAATTTATCGCCATAATTTTTAGTGATAGCTAAAAAAGTCCCAAAAACAATCGATATAATACAAGTTGCCAAAGCGATCTTAAGGGTCAGTGCTAAGCCTTGCATTAAAAATTCAATATTTTGTGCATTAAAAACATTTTCCATCTTAAAATCCTTTATCTAGCCAAATGAGCTTTTTTAAGTTTTTCTTCATAAGTTTTTGCAAAATACGCCAAAGGGTAACAAATAATAAAATACAAAATTGCCGCAAAAATATATGCGGGTGCATAATTTCCATAATCAGCAGCGTAACTCTCGGCTGAATACATAAGTTCTGCCCCACCAATAATAAGCAATACTGAAGTGTTTTTAATCAAATTTACCATTTGATTTGTCATCGGCGGTAAAATGATTTTGATGGTTTGAGGTACTATAATATAACGCATTTGTTGAATATAAGTAAAACCTTGAGAAGCTGAAGCTTCAAACTGTCCTTTTGGAACAGATAAAATTCCACTTCTTACCACTTCACTCACATAAGCACCATGATAAGCACCTACGCCTAAAACACCGATAGTAAAAACATCGAGTTGGATCCCTAACCCCGGTAAAGCAAAATACAAAAAGAAAATTTGTATCACCAAAGGAATATTTTGAAAAAGCTCGACATAAACTCGAGTGTAGGCTCTTAGAATTTTGCTTTTGCTTGTAGCCATCACTCCGCCTATAGTTCCAAAAATCACAGCTATAAGCAAAGCAAGAATGCTCACTTCTAAAGTATAGATAAAACCACTGATAAAAGCATCACCATTATCTAAGGCATCGACAAATTTCCAAACCGCAAAAGGGCTTGTGCTATTTTCATCATACAAGCCCCAAGAAGTAAGTAATTGCCTTAAATTCTCTATAAAGCCTACGCTCTCATTCATCTTATAAACCCCATTTTTTCGCTAAAGCATCAATTTCATTTTTGTTTTGCTTTACAAAATCATCAACATATTTTGCAAAAGCCGGATCATCTTTTTTAGTCACTATGCCATAACTTTGCGGATCAAAACTATCAGGTAAAATTTCATTTTTATCATCTGTATAACCTAACAAAATCGATTTATCTACCGAAAATGCATCCACTCTTTTTGCATCTAAAGCTGCTTTTATGCTTGGATAATCAAGAAATTCACTAAATTTGACATTAATTCCTAATTTTTTAGCTGCATTTCCAATAACTTTTTTAGTTGTTGCCGCTTGAGCTACACCTATGGTTGCACCATTCATATCTGCTAAAGATTTATATTTTTTTTCCTTTAAAATTAAAAGCCCTACCGCATCTTGATAGTAAGGTTCTGAAAAATTATATACTCTTTTTCTTTCAGGTGTGATTGTAAAAGTTGCAACGACTGCATCTAGACTACCATTATCAAGTAATGGACCTCTTGTTTTAGCATTAACCGCAATAAGTTTAATCTTATTTTCATCTCCTAAAATACTTTTTGCAAGCAATTTAGCTACATCGACTTCAAAGCCTTTAATTTCGCCACTAGCTTGATCAAGTAAAGCATAGTGCGGAACATCGTTTTTTACCCCTACGACTAATTCTCCTTTAGCTTTAATAGCTTCAAGCTTTCCTTCAGCTGCATTTGCACTTGTAATTGCCACGCAAGCTCCCAAAGCAAGAGCTGCTAATTTTAATAAAGAATTTCTAAAAACCATAATATTTCTCCTTTCAAAATTTGGTTTAATTTTTGAGAATTTTTCCCAAAAAGAGTTTCGCCCTTTCGGTTTTTGGATTAGAAAAAAATTCACTTGGAACATTTTCTTCAACTATAGCACCATCTTCCATAAAGATAATCCTATCTGCCACCTCTTTAGCAAAGCCCATTTCGTGAGTTACCACAACCATGGTTGTATTTCTTTGAGTAGAAATTTCTTTCATTACATCTAAAACTTCTTGTATGGTTTCTGGATCAAGCGCTGAAGTTGGCTCATCAAATAATATATAAGGCTTTTTAGTACAAAGCGATCTTGCAATAGCTACGCGTTGCTGTTGCCCACCTGAAAGCGTTGCAGGATAAACATTTGCCTTATCCACAAGTCCAACAACTTTTAAATAATGATAAGCAGTTTCTTCAGCTTCTTTTTTTGATTTTTTTTGTAATTTTATAGGAGCTAAAGTCAAATTCTGTAAAACACTCATATGCGGATAAAGATTAAAATGTTGAAAAACCATAGCACAATATTTTCTACAAATTTCAATCTTGTTTTTATGATTTAAGACAAGATTATTCACAATCACTTCGCCTGAACTTACTTCTTCAAGTCCATTCATACAACGAATAGTTGTGCTTTTTCCGCTTCCACTAGGACCTATAATAACAAGTTTTTCGCCTTCTTTAACAGAAAGATTGATGTTTTTAAGAACATGGTGAGTTCCGTAATATTTATTTACATTTCTTAACTCTATCAAAGTTTTTCCTTTTGATTAAACTTAAAAATAATTTACAATTTTATAAATACTAGAAATAGTATAACATCAAAATAAGTGAGACTGAGTTAAAAAATGTAACTTTTTTAGTAAAGACTGTAAAAGTGTAACTTTTCGTAAAAAATTAAGGAAAATTTAACATAAAGTTAAATTTTCTCATAATAAGTTCCTCGAGGCGAAAAAACCTTTTTGAAAAATTCAGTTTCAGGAATTAAATCAGCGTTTCCTACATATAATCTACCATTATCTGATAAAATTTTATGAAAACGCTCCATAAGTTTTATTTTAGAATCGTGATCAAAATAAATAATCATATTTCTAGAAGCAATAATATCAAATTTTCCAAGTCTTAAAAATCTATCATCAAAAACATTACATAATTCAAATTTGCAAGTGCAAAGCTCATTTTTATTGATACTAAATGTATTATTATCTTGTTCGATAAAATATCTTCTTTTTTCACCTTCGCTTAAACGCTGCAAGGTTCTTCCTTGGTAATTGCCTACTTTTGCTTTTTCTACAACATTCGAATTTATATCAATGCCTAAAATTGTCATCTCTTTAAGGAAATTTTGTGCCCCTAAAATTGCTAAAGAATAAACTTCTTCTCCACTCGAACAAGGAGCGCTTAAGATATTTACTCTTTTTTCAAGACTTTTAGCATAAAAAATAATTTCCTTTAATTGTGCCAATTCTCTTAAAAAATAAGTTTCTCCTATGGTAACAAAATCTAAAGTGTCTTGTCTAAGCTGTCTATTTATTTTTAACTTATTTAAAAAATCCGAAAAGGTTTTAACATTATGACTTAAAACAAATTTAGATAATTTTAAAGCTAAAATATTTCTTTTATCATTTAAATCAATACCGCTAATTTCGTTAATAATTTTGATAAATTCATTAAGTTCTAATTCAGTAATATTAATTTTTTCTTCCATAAATTAAGCCTTTATTAATCTTGATCTATAAAATTTAAAATTTCTTGTTTAATTTCTTTAAGACTCATAGGTCTTAAATGAGGATTCATATCTTTTGCCCTTTTTGGCATACCATATACAACACTATCGGTTTCATTCTCACATAAACACTTAACCCCAACTTTATACAGTTCAAACAAACCCTTAGCTCCATCATCACCCATGCCTGTTAAAATAATGGCTAAAATTTTATTAGTTTTTGCTAAAGATATGGCAGAATGGAATAACAAATCCACGCTAGGTTTAAAACTTGTTGCTTCATCTTTCCAACTTGCCATAAGATTTAAATTTCCTGATAAAATAGTGTTTTTTTGACAAATATAAATTTTATTAGACAAAATTTCTTTATCATTTAAAAGACACACCTCGCTTAAAGCTTCTTTGTTAAATTGTGCAACAAAAGAAGGGATAAAACTTGCACTCATATGCTGAGCTATTGCTACGCAAGTATTTTTTATATCAACATCTTTAAGTAGAAATTTCAACTGATTAGGACCGCCCGTAGAAGATCCTATAAGAATGAGCTTCATTAATTTTTCCTCGTTTTTTAAAATCAATTAAAATTTTTGTAATATAATTGTAGCATATTATAAAAAAATAAAAATTAAATTTTGAAATTATTTTTTAACACAAAAAAGCTATTTTTATGATTTATTATGCTAAGATAAGGCTTAATTTTATTTCTTGGATTTTTATATGCTTAAAGAAAAAATTTACATCGCAAGTGATCATGCGGGTTTTGAACTCAAAGAAAAAATTTGTCTTTTTTTTAAAGAAAAACAAATTTCTTTTGAAGATCTTGGAACAAATAATTCTGCAAGTTGTGATTATCCTGACTATGCACACTTGTTGGCTTCAAAAATCGATACTCAAAGTTTTGGGATTTTAATCTGCGGATCTGGCATAGGTATTTCTATAGCAGCAAATCGCCATAAAAATATCCGTTGTGCTTTATGCAATGAAAGCCTTAGCGCCAAACTCGCAAGAAAACATAATGATGCAAATGTTTTAGCTTTTGGAGGCAGATTAGTCGGGGTTGAACTTGCTATCGATATGATCGAAAATTTTATCCAAACTCCTTTTGATGAAGGTAGGCATATAAAAAGAATTCAAAAAATTGAGGTGGATTAATTAATGTTTGCAAATTGGCTTATTTTAACTGTACTTATTTGTGCTACTCTTTATCTGATCGTTATGTTATTTTACTATAAAACTTTACTTAATAAAGAAAAGACTTCAAAAGATTTTATCAAAAGCAATCTTGATGACACTGAAATTGTTATTAGGAAATTACAAGTTCAACTTCAACGTAGCCTAGGAAATATCGATATCTTAACTGAAGAGCTTAATAAAATCAAAGCAGATTTAACTTCTTTAAGAACAAGAAATTCCCAATACCGCTTAGAAAATGATAAATTAAGACAAAGAATTAAAGAATTAGAAGCAAAAATCGAGGCATTACTATGAAAATACTTACACAAGAAGAACAGCAATTTTTATCTCAAAGCATACGAGTTATTCCAAATTTTCCAAAAGAAGGTATTATTTTTAGAGATATTACAACCCTACTTAACAATCAAAAAGCTTTATCTTTTTTACTGGATCACTTAAGCGAACGCTATAAAGATATGAATTTAGATTTTATAGCAGGGACTGAAAGCAGAGGTTTTATCTTTGCAGCAATGATTTGTGCAAGATTAAATTTACCTTTTGTACCTATACGTAAGCTAGGAAAACTCCCTGCAAGCACTTATTCTTGCGAATATGAGCTTGAATATGGAACCGATAAAGTAGAAATCCACCAAGATGCTTTTAGAAATATTAAAAATGCAAAAGTTTTACTTGTTGATGATCTTATAGCAACAGGAGGAACAGCACTTGCTTCTTTTGAACTTATAAAAAAAGCTGGGGCAGAATGTATTGAAGCTTGTTTTTTAATGAATTTAAAAGATTTAGGCGGTGCAGAAAAATTGCAAAAATTATGTTCTGTATATAGCGTTTTAGAATTTTAGGAGAATGCCGATGAAAAAATGGTTTAAAATTTTTATTTTTATTGCTTTAGTTGCTTTAGTTGCCTATGGAATTCACGGCTTAATTAAAAATGACTTTTCCTTGGAAGAATTTATTATAGGGATTTGGAATAAACATGTCGAAACTTGGGGCTATTTGATTCTTTTTTGCTGGAGCATTTTAGAGGGCGAACTCGGACTTATTTTTGCTGGACTTGCAGCACATGATGGAAAAATGCATGTTGCTTTAGCAATTTTTGTAGCAGGACTTGGTGGCTTTGTCGGCGATCAAATTTATTTTTATATCGGCAGATATAACAAACGCTATATACAAAAAAAACTTCGCTCTCAAAGGCGTAAATTTGCCGTGGCACACTTACTTTTGCAACGCTTTGGCTGGCCTATTATTTTCATACAACGATATATGTATGGTTTTAGAACTGTAATTCCTATGAGCATAGGTATTACCCGCTATAGTGCTAAAAAATTTGCGATTATTAATCTTTTTAGTGCTTGGGTGTGGGCTGCCATCACTATACTTCTAGCTTGGCACTTTGGAGATCTGATTCAAAGCTTTTTACACTGGGCAAAAGAACATTGGTATTTGGCTGCTATTATTATCATATGCTTTTTATCTTTGCTTATTTTTACTTTCAAGCAAATTGAAAAAGCTATACTTAAAGAAAAAAGGAAAAAACAATGAAATTTGAATTTAGCGATAAAAGTCTTAATACCATAAAAGCTGACTTTGAACTTGTTTTTATACAAGATAAAAATCTAAAAAAATTTACCCAAGAAAAAGATTTTTTCAAATTAAATAATTATAAAGGTGAAGGAATTTGCCTCGATCTTCAAAACAAAAAACTTTTTATAGAGCTTAAAAGTCTAAGCTATGAAGATATAAGACTTGCTCTTTGTTTGGCTTATAAAAGTTTAGAAAAATTAAACATTAAAAGCGTAAAACTTCCTAGCATAGTGGGTGATTGTGTTGTAAGAAGTTTTACATCCTTGGTTGAGGGCGTGCTTTTTGGGGCTTATAAATTTGATAAATATAAAAGCGATAAAAAACAAAGCTCTTTAGAAAAATTTATCATTTCAAGCAATGAGCTTAATGCCAAAAAATTTAGCCTTGAAGAAGCCAAAATAGGAATAAATCGTGGCGAAATTCTAGCAAATGCAACCAATTTTACCAAAGATATAGTCAATGAAATTCCTGAAATTTATACTCCTTTAAAAATGGCAGAAGATGCACAAAATTTAGCCAAAGAAAATAAAAATATTACTTGTAAAATTTATGATGAAAAATTCCTTGCTAAAGAAAAAATGAATGCTTTTCTAGCTGTAAATAAAGCCTCAATACATCCACCACGCCTTATCCATCTTAGTTATAAAGCAAAAAATGCGAAAAAACGCGTAGTATTTGTAGGCAAAGGTTTAACTTATGATAGCGGCGGACTTAGTCTAAAACCTGCTGATTATATGCTTACAATGAAAGCTGATAAAAGCGGTGCTGCAGCTGCAATGGGCATTATTAAAGCTGTAGCAGAACTTGGCCTAGAACTTGAAATTCATTGTATTTTAGGTGCTACTGAAAATATGATAGGCGGAAACGCTTATAAACCTGATGATGTTTTAATTTCTCGCGAAGGTGTAAGCATAGAAGTAAGAAATACAGACGCTGAAGGTCGCTTAGTTTTAGCTGATTGTCTATCTTTTGCACAAGATTTAAAACCTGATTTGCTTATTGATATGGCCACTCTTACAGGTGCTTGCGTCGTAGGACTTGGAGAATTTACAAGCGGAATTATGGGAAACAATGAAGAGTTGCAAAATGAATTTTATCTGAACTCTAAAAAAAGCGGAGAATACACAACCATCTTACATTTTAATCCACACTTAAAAGAACTCATAAAATCCAATATCGCTGATGTTAGCAATACCGCTTCAAGTCGCTATGGTGGTGCGATTACCGCGGGTTTATTTTTGGATAAATTCATACGCAAAGAATATAAGGATAAATGGCTACATCTTGATATAGCAGGACCTGCTTATACTGAAAAATCTTGGGGGTATAATAACTTTGGTGCTGGTGGTGCTGGTGTTAGAATGTGTGTTAATTTTTTAATTCATCTTTTGAGGAAAAATAAATGAGCCTAAGTGTTGGTATAGTAGGTCTTCCAAATGTTGGAAAATCAACCACTTTTAATGCCTTAACCAAGGCACAAAATGCCCAAAGTGCGAATTATCCTTTTTGCACCATAGAACCTAATAAAGCTATGGTTGAAGTTCCTGATTTAAGGCTTAATGAGCTTGCAAAAATCGTAAAACCTGAAAAAATCATACATTCTTTAATAGAATTTGTAGATATTGCAGGACTTGTAAAAGGTGCAAGTAAAGGCGAAGGCTTGGGCAATAAATTCCTTTCAAATATACGCGAAACCGAAGTGATTTTACACATTGTGCGTTGTTTTGATGAAGAAAATATCACCCATGTTGAAGGCGGAGTTGATCCTTTAAGAGATGTTGAGATTATCAACACAGAACTGATTTTAGCAGACATAGAACAACTTAGTAAAAAAATAGAAAAGCTTAACAAAGAAGCAAAAGCAAATGCTAAAGGTGTAAAAGAAAGTCTTGAAATTGCAAATTCTTTACTTGAACATCTAAACAAAGGTTTAGCAGCTTCTTCTTATCCGCAAAAAGAAAATGAAATTTTTAAAGCGCTTATTAAAGAATTAAGACTGCTTTCTGCAAAAGAAGTGATTTATGGAGCAAATGTCGATGAAAATGGTATTAGCAAAGATAATGAATATGTTAAAACCTTAAAAGAATACGCGAAAAAAAATAATCATGAAGTGATAAAACTTTGTGCAAAAATAGAAGAAGAATTGGTCGGCTTAAGCGATGAAGAAAGCTCTGAATTTTTAAGTTCTTTAGGTGTAAATGAAAGCGGACTTGATCAAATCATACGCACTGCTTTTGCCAAACTTGGACTTATAAGCTATTTTACTGCTGGAGTAGTAGAAGTGCGTTCTTGGACAATTAAAAAAGGCTGGAAAGCTCCAAAAGCTGCAAGCGTGATCCACAATGACTTTGAAAAAGGCTTTATTAAAGCGGAAGTAATTTCTTATGAAGATTATATTGCTTATAAGGGCGAAAATGGAGCTAAAGAAGCGGGAAAACTTCGCCTTGAAGGAAAAGACTATCTTGTCTTAGATGGCGATATAATGCACTTTAGGTTTAATGTTTAGGTTTTTACCTAAACATTCTAAAAACGAGCTATAAATTCCTGTAAAATTTGAATTTGTTTTTCTACGCTTTTTACAGAGCTTGAGCCTTCGCTTTGTTTAGAATTTAGAGAATTTTCAAAATTTAAAAGTCTCATTGCTTTTGCATCAAAAATAGGATCAATTTTAGACAAATCTTTGATTTCACTTATATCAATACCTTGTTTTTCAGCCTCTGCAACTACTCTTCCTACGATAAAATGTGCTTTTCTAAAAGGAATATTTTTTTCACGCACCAAATAATCTGCCAAATCAGTAGCTAGTAAATGCCCTTTCTGACAAGCTTTTAACATATTTTCTTTATTAACTTTAATTTCTTTTAACATAGCATTTAAAATAACTAAGCTTTCTTTTGCGGTTTTCACGCTATCAAAAAGCCCAGCTTTATCTTCTTGCATATCTTTATTGTATGCTAATGGCAAGGCTTTCATTATGGTTAAAAGTGAAATCAAATTCCCATAAACTCGTCCCGTTTTTCCGCGTATAAGCTCACAAACATCAGGGTTTTTTTTCTGTGGCATAATAGAACTTCCGGTTGAAAAACTATCACTTATAGTTAAAAAACCAAATTCTGAACTAGAAAATAAAATCATTTCTTCACAAAGTCTTGAAGTGTGAGTAAAAATCACCGCTATATCATATAGTAAATCAAGAGCAAAATCCCTATCACTTACCCCATCCATTGCATTTGGCATAATACCTTTAAAACCAAGCATATTAGCACTAAATTCGCGATTTGTTGTATAACTAGTTCCTGCGCAAGCACAAGAACCAAGCGGAGAAAAATCAGCAAGCTCTAAACTATTTTGCAAACGCTTTATATCACGCATAAACATAAAAGCATAGGCTAAAATATAAAAAGAAAAACTGATTGGTTGTGCGTGTTGCAAGTGTGTAAAGCTTGGCATAATAGTATTTTTATGTTCTTTAGCATGAAGAAGAATATTTTTAATAAGTTCTTTTAAAAGCAAAATAAGCTCATTATGAGATTTTTTTACAAAAAGTTTAAAATCAGTTGCAACCTGATCGTTTCTACTTCTAGCGGTATGAAGTCTCCCGCCTATATCGCTTCCTATAATCTCACTTAGGCGTTTTTCTACCGCCATATGAATATCTTCGTCCTTAATATCAAAAACAAATTTACCCTGCTCTATCTCGCTTTTAATCTGATCTAAACCTTTTACAATAGCTTTTAACTCATCACTCGTTAAAATTTCACAACTCTCAAGCATACTAGCATGAGCAATAGATCCTTTAATATCTTCTTCAAATAAAATTTTATCTATATTTAAACTTGCATTAAATTCTTTTAAAAGCTCATCACTTGCTTCACTAAAGCGACCTGACCACATTTCATTTTTCATTCTATTGCCTCAAATTTTAGGTCCGAATTTGCTATATTCTACACCCTCTTTTACATCTTCGTAGCGTTTAAAATTTTCATTAAACATTTTTGCTAATTTATCTCTTGTAGCGATAAATTCATCTTTGTTAGCCCAAGTATTCATAGGGTTTAATAAAGAAGTTTCCACCCCATCCAAAGCTTTAGGAATCGCTAAATTAAACACATCAAAATTTTCAAATTCACACTCTTTAATGCTTCCGTCTAAAATCGCATTGATACAAGCTCTAGTCGCTTTAATACTCATTCTTTTACCTGTACCATAGCTTCCACCGCTCCAACCCGTATTCACAAGATAAACGCTAACTTCTTGCTTGTCAATTTTTTCCCCAAGCAATCTTGCATAAACTGTTGGATGCAAAGGCATAAAAGGCTCACCAAAGCAAGCCGAGAATGTTGCTTGAGGTTCCGTAATACCGCGTTCTGTTCCTGCTACTTTGGCTGTATAACCACTTAAAAAATAATACATCGCTTGTTCTTTGCTAAGCTTGCTTACAGGAGGCAAAATTCCAAAAGCATCTGCACTTAGAAAAATAATGTTTTTTGGATGTCCTGCTTTTAAGCTTGGTTCATGATTTTCTATATGTTCGATAGGATAAGACACTCTTGTATTTTCAGTTTTTGAAGCATCGCTATAATCCACACTTTTATCATTTCTTAAAACCACATTTTCTAACAATGCATTTCTTTTTATTGCTCCATAAATTTCAGGCTCATGTTCAGGATCAAGATTGATAGTTTTTGCATAACAACCCCCTTCAAAATTAAATACACCCTCATCATCCCAACCATGCTCATCATCGCCTATTAATTTTCTTTTTGGATCGGTTGAAAGAGTGGTTTTTCCTGTCCCGCTTAAACCAAAGAAAAGTGCCACATCGCCTTTTTCTCCCACATTTGCACTGCAATGCATAGGAAGTTTATTTTCAAGTGGTAACCAATAATTCATCATAGAAAAAATCCCTTTTTTCATCTCTCCACCATACCAGGTACCGCCGATTACCGCGATATTTTCTTCTATATCAAAAATCACAAAAACTTCAGAATTTAAACCATCTTCTTTAAACTCATCATTAACGCACTTGCACGCATTATATACCACAAAATCAGGATTAAAATTCTCCAACTCTTTTTCACTTGGACGAATAAACATATTTTTTACAAAATGAGCCTGCCATGCAATTTCAGTTACAAATCTTACTGCTTTGCGACTTTGTAAAGAAGCTCCACAATAGACATCTTGCACATAAATTTCTTTATTGCTTAATTCTTTTCTAGCCTTGGTTAAAAGCTTGTCAAAAAGTTCTTTTGTAATAGCTTGATTTATTTTTCCCCAAGCTATATATTTTTGTGATGGATCTTGCTTGACAAAATACTTATCTTTTGGACTTCTACCTGTAAAAATCCCTGTATCCACAGCAAAAGTTCCATTCTCTGTGCAAACACCTTCTTTATTTTCATTTTCATGCTCAAAAAGCTCTTCATAACTTAAATTATGATAAACCTTTTTAATATTTTCTAAACCTAAATTTTTAAATTTTTCCATATTACAACCTTAAAATTATTTCTTATATATTGCTACTAATTCACTCTCGCTAACACTATCGCCAGTTTTGACACAAATTTGTTCTATTATACCATCTTTTGGTGCATTAACTTCTATTTCCATTTTCATCGCTTCTAAAACCATAATCACTTGACCGGATTTTACTTTTTCACCTTCACTAATATAAATTTTAAACACATTGCCAGAAATTCCTGCTTGTATGCCTTCATTTAAATCTGAATTTTGCACTTTATTTTCTTGGATTTCTCCCGCTTTTTGAACACTTTTAATATTTACATCTTTATCAAAACCTTCACTCACTTCCACATGATATTTATTACCATTAACAGAAACGGTGAATTTGTTTTCATTTGCACTAACTAAATTTGGTTTTGGCATAGTGCTAATCTTACGCACATTTACTTTTGCTTCGCCTTTTAAAAATGCTATGCCTTTTTCTTTGCAAGCTGCTGCGATGAAAATATTTTCTTCACTTGTTTCTATGCCTTCTTTTTCAAGTAAAACTTTAGTATAGGCTATACTTTTTGTTTCATCTTTATCCGCTATATCGATAGCAAGTTCCGCGGTTGGCTTTAAATTTAGCTGTTTTGCTGCAAGCTCTACAATCTCACTATCTGGCTCAACAGGAGTTTTACCAAAATATCCAAGTACCATTTTTCCATAGCCTTCTGCAATTTTTTTCCAAGGCCCAAACATAACATTATTAAAAGCTTGTTGAAAATAAAACTGAGAAACAGGAGTTACAGAAGTGCCAAAACCACCTTTTTCAACCACTTCACGCATGGCATAAATTACTTGTGGAAATTTATCTAAAATATTATTATCTCTCATCATTTGAGTATTTGCAGTTAAAGCTCCACCTGGCATAGGCGAAAAAGGAATCAAAGGGCTTACCATGGTTGCTTCAGGCGGTAGAAAATAATCTTTTAAGCAATCTTTTAAAACTTCTTCATATTTTAAAATTTTTTCTTCTTCCAATCCACCTAAATCATAATCCTTTCCTTTTACAGCGTGCATCATGGTCAAAATATCAGGCTGGGAAGTTCCGCCACTTACTGGACTTGCAGCCAAATCAATACCATCAACTCCAGCTTCTAAAGCGGCCAAATAACAAGCTATACTAACTCCTGCAGTTTCGTGAGTGTGAAGTCTTATATGTGTATTTTGTGGCAAAATTTTTCTTGCCATTTTTATTGTTTCATAAATCTTATTTGGATTTGAAGTTCCGCTTGCGTCTTTAAAACAAACGCTATCAAAAGGAATTTCTGCGGCTAAAATTTCTTTTAAAATTTTCTCATAAAAAAGCACATCATGCGCACCAATACAATGTGGTGGTAAATCCATTAAAGTAATAGTAATTTCGTGTTTTAATCCGTATTTTTTTATACATTCTCCACTAAATTTAAGATTATTTACATCATTTAATGCGTCAAAATTTCTGATTGTAGTGGTTCCGTGTTTTGCAAATAATTTTGCATGCAAATCAATTAATTCCTTGCTTCCTGTATCTAAAGTAACAGTATTTACCCCTCTTGCTAAAGTCTGCAAATTTGCATCTTTTCCAACAATAGAACGGAATTTATCCATCATAAGAAAGGCATCTTCATTAAGATAAAAATAAAGACTTTGAAATCTTGCCCCACCACCAAATTCAAAATGGGTTATTCCTGCTTCTTTGGCTGCTTCTACTGCAGGAAAAAAATCCCCCATTAAAACTCTGGCTCCATAAACAGATTGAAACCCATCCCTAAAACTTGTATCCATAATATCTATAAATTTTTTAGCCATTTATTTTTCCTCATATGAAATAATCTAAGAAATCTTAACAAAAATTTGATAACACATTACGCAAATAATTGCTATAGGCGATATAAAACGAATAAAAAACAACCAAATCATAAAAAAACTGCGATTGATAAATTTTGAAAATACTTTATAAATTCTTTTCTGATCTACAAAAAAACCTACAAATATAGAACTTACAATCGCCCCCAAAGGAAGTAAAACATTAGAAGTAAGCTTATCTAAAAGAGTGAAAAAATCTTTTCCAAAAAAATTAAAAAAACTAGCAAAATTAGAATTTAGAGATAAAATGCAACAAACCCCTAGTAAAAATACAATAAAACCTATAAAAAATAAGGCCTTAACTCTAGAAATTTTATAATTATTAACCATATAAAAAGTTAAAGGTTCTATCATCGAAACTGCCGAAGTGATGCCGGCAAAGAAAAGTGCTAGAAAAAAACAAAAAGCCAAAATATAACCTAAAACCCCAAGCTCATTAAACAAACTCATCAAGGATACAAATACTATTCCTGCTCCTTGTGTGTGTGGATCGGCTCCAAATTCAAAAATAAAAGTAAAAACAATAAGCCCCATAATAAATGAAATAAGCAAATTGATTAGCACAATAGAAACAGAACTTTTGATAAAATTTGTTTTTTTATTTAAGGCTGCAGAATAAGTAACAATACATCCTATACCCAAACATAAGGTAAAAAATGCAAGTCCCAAAGCTTCAGCAATAGAACTCAGTGTAAAATTTGAAAAATCAGGATAAAAAAGATAGATAAAAGCCTCTTTAAATCCATTTTGAAAACTCATACAATAAAGCAGCATAAAAATTAGCATAACAAAAAGGCTTGGCATTATGACAACGTTAAGTCTTTCAATGCCTTTTATCAAACCCTTAGACACAACTAGCAAAGTCAGAAAAAAAGATAAGGCAAAAAATAAAATCGAAGTGCTTAAATCATTGCTGATTAAAGTAGAAAAATCAGCTCCAGCTTGTGCCAAATTCTTAGGCAAATAATAAAGGCTTGTTAAGGTGTATTTTAATACCCAACCCATAATCACCAAATAAAAAGAAAGGACAAAAATTCCGCCAAGCATAAAAATTCCGCCATAACGCCATTTTTGTGCGTGATTTTTAGCCAAAGTAAAATAAGCATTTGCCAAGTCACTTTTACTTAAACGCCCCATAGCCACTTCAGCTAAAAATATACTAAAACCTATGCTTAAAGTGAAAAATAAATACAAAAGAACAAAAACAAAACCACCATTTTCAGCACTTAAAGTCGGAAATTTCCAAGCATTTCCAAGCCCTACTGCTCCTCCTGCAACAGCTAAAATAAAACCGATTTTAGAAAATTTTTCAGTCATTTTTTACCTTAGAAAAAAATTTTTTTTACCATAATCAAAATCACCGCTAAAGGCGAA
>NZ_NFNY01000145.1 GCF_002179165.1 Campylobacter jejuni | reverse complement strand
CGAGATAGGATTAGCAACTTAAACTTCATCATTATACAAAATAATTTCTTAAACTCTTTGTTTTCTGTCGTTTTTAAAGTGCAAGAAAACTTTTAAAAAATAGCACTATAAACAATAATTCTAAGCCAAGTTTGTGGATAACTTGCTAACCCTTCCACTATATAAAACCATTAACACAATGGCTAAGCTTAATTTCCAAGCGGTCAAAAGCTTAAGAAAATCCTTTAAAAAAAGGACTTGTTAAACTTTTAATAAAGCTTTTCGTATTTTCTTTCAAATTTTCTTGCTTGTTCTAATAAACTATAAGCATCGTTATAAAACTCATCTCCATAAACTCCTAAAGAGTGTAATATCTCTTCATCATCTTCCAAGCTTCTTTCTAAAACACATCTAAGTTCTTGTAAGGCATTAAAAATATTGCTAAAATTATCATTACTATCTATTTCATTTGCTAAAAGTTCTTTTGAATGATTTAAAACTCTTTTTTCTTCTCTTTTATAATACAAATCTGTAAAACTCATTTTTTTCCTTTTTTAGCTATAATCACTTTCGCTCTAGGAAGGTGATGTAATGGACGAAATACAAAGCTTAAAAGCTCAACTTAACCAGCTTCTTTTAAGAGTTAGTGAACTAGAAAGTAAAGTCGCAACCCTTGAAAAAAGACTAAATGACAAAGATTTTCAAGTTTTAAACGAAACTCCTAATCTTTTAGAGAAATAACAAATCCTTTGTTTTCAAACGCTTCTTTGGTGATTATGTTTTTAACTGCATTATCAAGAACAGCGGCCAAAAACTCTTCCAAAGAAGCGTAACTTTTTGAATAATTTCTTTCAAAGGCTATTTCTAATATTTTTTTTAAATCAGCTCTTAAATCTAATTTAATCTCTAGCATTTTTTTCCTTTTTGTTTTGTTGATATAATTGTATAATTAATACAATTAAAATTAGCTTAAATATTGTATAAAATATACAATATTTTTATGATATAATGTAAATACAATAAAGAAAAAAGGAAATGTATGAGAATATTATTATTCTTATTTATAAGTATTTATGCCTTTGGGGCTGATGTTTGCGAAAAAAAAGAAGCCGAAATGTTTATATATATAAAAAAACATACAGATGCGTATAAAAATAAAAATTTAGGCTATTCGGAAGAAAAAATATATAACAAAGCCATTGATGATTGTAGTGTCAAAAAAGATAAAGAAGCTTGTTTATATATCTATAATAATTTTATTATAGAAGGCAACTATAAGGTTGAGAAAAATATATTTAATTTAATTACAATATTAACTCATCTAGGAACAATTATTCAATCAGACAAGGATAAAAAACATAAAGAAATTAATTATTTAATCTCTTTGGATAGTCAGAAAAATGCTTTAGAAGAAATAAATTATGTTTTAAATAAAACTAATGATGCAAAAACTATAGAGGCACTAAAACTACTAAAAGAGATGAATGATTTTAGCATTCATCGGCTTAATGCATGTCCTTTATATTATAATGATAAATTACAATCTGATACAATAGATATGCCTTGTGCCTGTAAAAAAAATACCGCATTTTTATTAAAACCAGATACTACAAGACAAGCTTTTTTAAATTTAAAACTTTTATGCGATAAATATAAAGATAGTGTGAGTTGTGGGGCTGTTGGCGGACTTTATGAGAATGGCAAAGGCGTAAGGATAAATTTTAAACAAGCTAAAAAATATTATGGATTAGCTTGTGATGGTGGCTATCAACTTGGTTGTGATGGATATAAAAGGTTGATGGGACATTGAGAGTAAATTTAATATAAAAATATTTAAAGGAGTTTAAATGAAATTTTTACTTGTGTTATTAATGGGATTTTTTAGCACAAATGCGTTTGCAGATGTTTATGTTAAAGGATATTACAGAAAAAATGGAACTTATGTTGCACCACACTACAGAAGCAGTCCAAATGGTAATAAATATGATAATTGGAGCACAAAAGGAAATGTAAATCCACATACGGGAAAGCATGGCTCAAAAAGTCCTTATAATTATTCTTATTGATAATTTAATAAACTATAAAAGACTGATGGGGTATTGAGAGGTTATAGTTTAAATAACTTATATCTACTGATAATAATGTTCAGTTTTCGCTAAAAATAATCCAACTATATTTATATTTGGATCTAGTTTTTCCAATAAGATATTTTTACAAGCTTTAAAATGTCCTCCAGTTGTTAATACATCATCAATTAAAACTATATTCTTATCAAAAAAATTTGGTGGATAGAATAATATTTCTTGTTTTAAATCATTAGGATTTCTATAACCATTATAGTGTGCTGGCACTAGATTATTTTGAACATCAAAACAATCAAATATTTTATAACTATTATCCAATTTTAACAATTCCTCCATAGTTTGCATTAGCCTATTGTTAAATTCTGTTGAATTTTTTGGCTTTGATGTGGGCATTGGAATAATATTGAATATGTTTTTATTTATATTTAAAAACGCATTGTTTATCATTTTTGCAAATTCTTTAATAGCTTCATTTCTATAATACCAAGATGGATGATTTTTAAATAATAAATCTTTTTTAAAGTTAAATACTAATGAATTAGCCTCAAAGCCAGAATTTGGCTTATAATCCAAAAAATAATAACAAGCGTCATCAGAATTCAGATAAGGAATGCTATGTATGTCCAAATCAACTTTAATAGGCTTCATAAGTTATCCAAAATATCTTCAATTTTTTTAACCCTAATTGCACCTTTTTTTTCGTAAGTATATGGCCATTTTAAACCATTTTCAAAGCATGAATTTAATATAAAAAGCTTTCTTCCAATTTCAATACAAGCTCTAGCTTGTGTTAAGGTTCCGCTTGTTTCACTTGCTTCTACAATAACTGTAGCATCTGATATTGCTGCCATAACCGCATTTCTTTCGGGAAAGTAAAATTTTTTAGTTGAAAATGGTTGTATAGAGTATTTATAAAAAGGTACATGACTTACTAAAAGATGTTTATTTGCTATCTCATCTTGCAGTGCTTTATTTTCAATAGGATAGTACTCATTAATAGGCGTACCTATTACTCCGATAAGGTTTCCATTGTTTTTAAGAGTAGATTTCATTGCTGCTGTGTCAATTCCATGTGCTAATCCAGAAACAATTACAAAACCTTTGCTTGATAATTCTTTTGATAGTTTTATAGCTCTTTTTATTCCGTCTTCTGTTGCATTTCTTGCCCCAACTATAGCAATTTTTTTAGGCTCGCTGAGTAAATCTAAATTCCCTTTATAATAAAGTGATTTTATATATGTATTTTTTAAATTTTTTGGAAATTGATAGTTGTATTCTGTTAAGATTGAAAAGTCTTTTTTATCCAAATTTAAAAGAAAATCTTGTATTTTTTCCTTTGCATCTTGAGAGGTAAAATCTTGTTGTATTACTTGTAAATCTTTGAACTTTTTTAAACTAGAATTTTTAATACTACTCCATATAAATTCATACTTTAACATTTCTTCATATAAGTTTATAGCATTTAAAGATAACATAGTAAATTCCTTTATTTATACAACAAAACTATATTTTACCACAATCAACCTTATAACTTTTTATACTCTCATTTTCTACATTATGATTTGGCACTTGATAACATTCTTTAAAATTCTCACCTTTTAAAATCTTAATATAAGAGCTTGGAATGGCGATATGATTTTTAATTCTTTGTGGGTTACTATCATATTTAACTAAATTTAAAACTTCTAAACTTCCGAGCTTTAAAGCTACTTGTCTTTCCCTTTTTTCAATTTTATTCCAAACTTTTTGATTTATTTGTGGATTTTGTGGAGTGATATTACTCATTAAAAAAGTGCTTCTTTGGGCTTGAGTAGTTTTTCTCATCGAAGCATTAGAAAGAGTATGCCCCCTATCATAGCCACTATTTTTATAATCACTCCATGTAGTGCGATATTTTTTAGGGATATTTGTATCATCTTCAAAGCGTGGTCGTTTTTTGATCTGTTCGCCTTTTAAATTTTCAGCTTCTAATTTATAAGCTACTGCTTTTGTGCCTTTAAGATTATAATCATAGCAATTTAGATAATAGAACTTATCTAAAACTACAGAGCAGTTTTGCTTAGTAAAATGATTAGCAAATTCTTCGCTTGGCTTATATTGATTATAATCAGCAAAAGCTAGAGTTGCTAATAATGATAAGATTATAAGTTTTTTCATTATGCTTACAATTAATTTATAATAATATCTTTATCTTCTGGTTCATTTATGGTTGCAAATTCATAACAATTTATAGGTAGGTATGCTTTTTGATAAGTAGAATTTAACATTTCAGTAGCTTTTGTATATAATATTTCCGAAACACTTGCTATTATACTTTTATATTCTTTTTCATAACCCTTTTGTATTGAGAATTTTGTTTCAAGAGAAATTTCACTTTTGGCAAGTTCCTGGCCATTATTACAAATATAATGAGAAATAGTTATCTGCAAATAATAATCCATATCACCAATTTTCATTACTGAACTATTAACTTTAGGCTCTATCTTAATATTTTGGTTTTTAGCTTCAATTTGATTTATTTTTTCAAAATAAATTTTTCTAAGCTGGATTGTTTCTATTATAAATTTGTTTAACATGATATATAATCTACTTTAGTATCAAATGATGATGATGGCGTATTATTGAACAACAATAAGTTATTGGTATTACTTTGATTACTATCATAATGTTGATGAATATTATTACTATTTTTAATAGAATTAGTATCTACTGAATAAATATTACTTTTTATTTCTTTATTTCTTGTACTACTTTCTTTTAATTTAATACCTTTAAATTTTTCACCTATTTTTTCATAATACAAAAACTCTTTTGCACTTTCTAAGCTATCGTGTAATATAGCGTCAAATTCGCCAAACCTAAAATGGTTACCATACCAATGGTTTTCATTAGTTTCTAATTTTAATTTTTCTATACTATCTTTAATGAAAATAGTATCCATAAAAGGGCATTTTGCCAATATTTTTAAATGAATATCACTAATATAGCTTTGTGTTTTGTTTCCATTCTCATCCCAAAGCCAAAAACCTACATTGATAAATTCTTCACTAGCTGAGTAAGGAAAATATTTTATCATTTTGTATTTAAACATTTTCATAACTATATACCGCTTTTTGTCCTTGTCTTTTATATATCATATTACTTAGAGCCTGCTTTTGTGCTGAAGTCAAACTTAGCCACTCTTGTGGTATAATATTTATTATACCTAAAATTTCTTTATATTCTAATTTTTTTTTATTAATTGTGATATGTTTTAAGTAGTCAAGCAATAAATAATCTTTATCAAAAGTATTTTTATCAAAATACTGATTAGCGTTAATCTCATTATCTAAAATAATATTTAATGCCTTTAATACATCAAAAGCTAAACCAAAATCAATCAAAAAAATCTTTTTTGAATCATTGATTAAAATATTTGGGTTTTTAAATTCTCTATCGCTATTCATCAAAATACCATCATATAAGCAAGTAGTATTTTTAAAATCATTGGTTAAATCTGTAGAAAAAGCTTTATTAGCTTTTTCTATATATGAAATTCCTAAATTTAATCCTTTTGATTTTTTGATATTTTCCAATGCTTCTTTATCTCTTTGAGTTCCATTTTTTAATTTTTTGTCTGCCAAACTTATAGTATTATCATCTATTTCCAATAAAGCAATACTAGGAATATTCTTAAATCCTATTTGTTGCAAATATAAATAAGAAAAAAGTTCAGCAAATAAACTTTTTCCAGTTCCGCAAACACTATTATATTTAGTTTTTAATATAAATTTAGAATTATCTTTAATGCTTACTTCCAAAGGACAACTAGCTCCATAATCAGTAACCCTTATAATATTAGATATTTCAAAAGTATTTAAATTTAAATTCATCCCACCACTTCTATGAAATTTTTAAATGTTTCAACAGCCATTTTTGATACAACCGCACCTATTATTTCACATCGTTCAAATTCACTATTTTCTACTCTTCTGTCTTCGTATTTTTTATTTTCAGAAACTAAAAAAATATAATCTTCAAAAGGCTCTTTTTTTATTTTCTTACAAAATAAATCATCTTCTTTTCTAAAAATAACAATATCGGCATTTGATATTGTTTGAAGCGTATTTTTACTCCTATCGACTACAACAAAATCGCCATTTACCAAGATAGGCTCCATGCTATCGCCATTTATTTTTATAATATCATAAGTTTTTTTAATGGGTATATCTAAAATCTCTTTAATAAAATTTTCATCAACTGAAATGATTTTAAATTCTTCATTCTGTGATGAAGTTCCAAAACCTGCACTTGCATAAATGTCTGGGAAGTATCTAAATTCGATTTGGTTTTCATTTTTTTCTATATAATATTTTTCTATATGTTCGCATTTTCCTAAATCATTTTTATCTACTTCTAAAAAATTGGACAGATCGGGTATAAGCTCAAAATCAGGCTGTTGGATTTTTCCATTCTTTTTAACTCTTCCCCAACTATCAATAGCTTCCTTTGTTAAATTTAATTTTTTTGCTATATCTTTATTTGTTAAATTTAACTCTTTTTTTCTTCGATTAAATAAGTTTTTGTTAAAAATATAATCCATTATCATTCCTTATAAATGTAGTAATTATACAATCATTTTTCTATTAAAGCAAATTGTGTTCCATATACAAAAATTAAGCTGATTTTAATTGTATATTAAATACAATTTTTAAAAATATTTTTAGGGCTATATAAAAATCATGGATAGAAAAAAACTTAAAGCAATATTACTTAAATACTATAGCAAAGATGGTGTAAGCAGTATTTTAAGCTCTAGGATTGGTATTAAAATTCAAATCGCTGGAGAACTCTGGGAAAAATATCAAATACCGCCAAATATTTGGGGCAAGAATAATAGAAGCAAATTGCTTATTTTTTTAGGCGAAAAAGAAAGGAGGAAAAATGCTAAAACTTTATAACGACCATTTTCAAAATTTTAAAAGGTATAACATTCCAAAAGCACAGCTAGTTATTGCTGACATTCCTTATAATTTAGGAAACAACGCTTATGCTTCAAGCCCTGAATGGTATATAAATGGCGATAATAAAAACGGCGAAAGCAAAAAGGCTAATAAAGCTTTTTTTGATACGGATAATGATTTTAGAGTGGCTGAGTTTATGCACTTTTGCAGCAAAATGCTAGTAAAAGAGCCAAAAGAATGTGGGAAAAGCCCTTGTATGATAGTTTTTTGTAGTTTTGAACAGCAATTTATGTTAATTGAAGTCGCAAAAAAATATGGTTTTAATCATTATATCAACCTAGTTTTTAGAAAGCCTTCATCATCACAGGTTTTAAAAGCAAATATGAAAGTCGTAGGAAACTGTGAATACGCTTTGATTTTATATCGCGAGAAGTTACCTAAATTTAATAATGATGGCAGAATGATTTTAAATTGTATGGATTGGGTTAGAGATAAAGACATTCCTAAAATCCATCCTACTCAAAAGCCTGTTAATCTTTTAGAAAGGTTAATTAGCCTTTTTACTGATGCAGGAGATGTGGTTGTAGATCCTTGCGCTGGAAGCGGAAGCACACTTTTAGCCGCTGCAAATATAAACCGAAAAGCTTATGGCTTTGAGATTAAAAAAGAGTTTTTTAAAAGTGCAAATGAAGTGATGTTTAAACAAATTGAAAGAAGTTTATTTGCTTAAAAGCTAGAAAGGAAAGCAATGTTACCAGCATTTAAAGCTGATTTTGAAGTGGCTAATTATACAAAGAAAAGACTAAGAGAAAGAAAAGGCTATTTAAAGCTTTCAAACGCTATCGCTTATGGGGGTTTAAGCGTGGATGCTTTAGCTTTATATATTCAACTTGCAAAGCTAAGTGAAAAAACCATTATAAGCGAAATATATCTAAGAGAGTTTATCAAAGTTAAAGATGATAAAAGAATGAGTTTAAATCGCCTAAGAACTGCAAAAAGAGAATTAATAAAGCTTAATTTGCTTGAAATTAATAAAAAAAGAAATGGAAGTTTAAATTTCTATGAGTGGATTTTAAAAGATGAAAAAAACGAAATCAAAAGGCATTTTAACAAAACTTTAACTTTGCTTAAAAATAGCGATGAAAACTTAAGCAAAACACTTAAAAATAATGCTTTATCAATCGACAGAAAATTAAACACTGATGAAAGCAAAAATGCAAATTTGCTATATAAGGATACGCACACGCATGTACGCGATAATAAATTTATAAATAATATAAATATAAATAATAATAAATTTAAAAATATAAATTTAGAAAATAAAGAGAATAT
>NZ_NFNY01000008.1 GCF_002179165.1 Campylobacter jejuni | reverse complement strand
AAATAAAAGATATCAATGAAATCATAGAATATAATAAAGGAGCGATTTATTACGGAGAGAGTGCTTTGATATTGGCTGTAAGAAAATGTTATTCTAGTACAGTTAAAAAACTCATTGAAGCAGGAGCCAATGTGAATGTTTTTAATAATTTAGGAAAATCAGCTCTTGATCTTATAGAAAATAAAAGCGAAACCATAAAAAAATACCTTTTTAAAGCAGGAGCTAAAAGTTCTTTAGAACTTTTAGGCAGTGAAGAAAAACTTAGAGAATTTAAAGACGAAATATGGGATCAAGATGAAATGCAAGAAAAAATAGGAAAAGAATATGAAAAACAACTTAAGGAAAATTATTCTGCTATCTTAGAAAAAACTCCTTTAGTGTTTCATAGAGACATAGAAGTGATTAAGGCATAAAATGATCACTATACATACAGGAGAGATTGAGTTAATGCTGTGCGAGGAGGCACATTTTCATGAGGATTTTCAAGTTATTTTAGAACCTTAGGAAGAAAAAATGATAAAAGAAATTGATTATGATTTACTGATAGCAATTGAAGAATCCGATGTAAGAAAGTTTCAAATTGCTTTAGAAAAAGGAGCTAATATTAATGGTATTGTAAGTGAAGAATACGAAAAATATGGAGATTTTGAATCAAGTTGTGGTTTTACATTTTTAGCCGTAGCCGCGGAAATGGCCTTGTATGAGATTATAAATGCTCATCATGACAAAAAAGGTTTTAATAAAGAAGAATATGAAAAAGAATACAGTGATGCTTTTGAAATTTTTAATACCTTAAAAGCTTTAAAACCCAATGAAAACCAAGAAGGTTGTACCAGTGCAAAAATTTGCATAGAAGGTATTGCCCAAACAAGAGAAATGGAGCTTTATGATGATCCTTATTGTTATGGATATGATGAGTTTGATGAAGAAATGAGCGAGGATGAATGGATAAGCGAAGATCCTGCTATAGAATATTTGAAAAGTTTTAAGTTTGAATGAAAATGCAAAATATAAGTGCTAATCGAGTAAGCTTTTATCTTTTTTCTACTAAAACTTTTAGCGATGAAAAATATCTTAATGCTTGGAGTTTAAAACCTTTTTTAATATTAATCAATTTAAAGGTATTAATTTAAGCAAAGCTAATGAATTTAGATAAAGAAGAATTTAAAAGCTATAAATACTTTCCTTGTGATTTAATTTAATAGGCTTTGATTTAAAATTGCACTGGGAATAAAAATACTAGAAAGGATAAAAAATGCTAAGAGATACTAAGAGAGATGAAGCGTATTTTACGAAACATATAATAGAGTGGGAAGAAGA
>NZ_NFNY01000103.1 GCF_002179165.1 Campylobacter jejuni | reverse complement strand
TGTAAACTTTCTAGTAAGGGCGTGCTAGGGGTTTGGGGGGAATTAAAAAAAAGGGGGGGGGATAAGGGGAACGCTTCGCCAGTAGATACCCTTGTCCCCCTTTTAATAAAAAAATAAAATCAAATTAAAAAGAAAAATCTAAAATCCAAAATATTTTTTAAGTTTAAAATTTTAGAAAAAATTAAATTTAAAATCTTTGCAAAATGCTAATTTATTTTATCTTTAACATCAAGCTTATAAAGGCCATTTTTAAGCTTTTTAAAAAGTTTTTTTTCTTCTAAAAATTTAAAAGTAGCGATGATAGTCGGTTTGCTTTGATTTAATTTTTCTTCAAGTTCGCTGATTTTTATCATCACAAAGCCATTTTCATCGGCATTTTCACATAAAAATTGTAACAATTCAAAGCGTTTTTTGCCTAAAATTTCCTTAATTAAATTTTCAAATTCTATAGCCATAAATTTCCTAAGATAAAGCCCCAAGTAAAGAGTGCCAAACACACGCTAAAAAATACCGCGGCACTCGCACAATCTTTAGCGATTTTAGCCTTTTGATGCCACTCGTTTGTGACTAAATCCACGCAAGCTTCAATGGCTGAATTTAAGGCTTCTGTGATGAGAATTATCATTAAAACCGCGATTAAAAATAAATGCTCTATTAAACTTACATTTAAAAAAAAGCTTATGATAAAAGCAGGGGTAATCACACAAAGCTCTATGCGAAAAGCCATTTCATTTTTAAGCAAGGCTAAAATGCCTTCAAATGCGTATTTTGCGTTATTAAAAAGATGGTATTTTGGTTTCATTTGTTTGCCTTTAAAGCTTTATTTAAAAGATCATAATCTGCTTCATAAACACTTGAGCTTACATCAAAATAGCCTAAAAGCGTACTAAAAAGATTATCTTGCGAAAGTTTTAAACTTTTGTGCTTAAGAGCTAAATTCATTAAATTCTCATCATTACTCCAAAAAATCGCAGGAATATGCGTTTGTGTGCTAGGTGCTATAGCATAAGGCATTCCGTGTAAATATATGCCATTTTCTCCCAAACTTTCTCCATGGTCTGAAAGATAAATTAAAGAACTTTGATAATCGCTTTTTTCTTTTAAAAGTTTGATAATTTCACTTAATATGAAATCCGTATAAAGCAAAGTATTATCATAAGTGTTAATCAAAGCTTCATTGTCGCATTTTGAAAGCTCGTTTGTATCACAAGTGGGCTTAAATCTTTTAAAAGTATCAGAGTAGCGTTTATAGTATGTAGGTCCGTGTGAGCCTTGCAAGTGCAAAATGATGATATTTTGAGTGCTTAAATTAGCCAATCTTTCTTTTAAATGTGGCAATAAATTCTCATCATAATCACTCGAAAGTTGCTTTTTATCTAAAAGCCTATCACAAACCCCTTTACAACCGCCAGAATTATTATCTATCCATGCGGTATTTATGCCCACTTTTTGCAAAATATCCATAGCATTTTCGCTAAATTCACTGCTTGAGTAATTTTGGCGTTTAGAAAAAGAAAACATACAAGGCAAGCTAACCGCCGTAGCAGTCCCACACGATGAAAAATCATTAAAAAATACAACGCCTTCTTTTTTGGTATAAAAATTTGTATCATTTTTAGCGTATCCATTAAGAGAATAATTTGCAGCCCTTGCGGTTTCGCCTACAACTAAAACCAAAAGTTTTTTAGTGCTATTATCTTCTAAAAATGCGTCTTTTGCTATGATTTTAAATTCTTTTTTTGTGCCGTATTTACTTTGCAAAAAACGAAACAAAGAATAAATAGGATAAAAAGGTGCATTATACATTCTTATTTCATTGTGAGAGCGATAAAATGGGATAAAAGTTTTAGTTAGTGGGATAAAAATCGCCAAAGCTAAAAACAAACTTATCAAAATACTTAAAATTTTAATCTTAAAATGTGTTTTAAATGGTGCATAAACGATCTTTGTTTTGATAATGATAAAAATGACAAGTAAAAGAGATAAAATTCCAAAAATAAGTTTATAGTTTAATAAATCTCTTACTTCTTTAACATCTGTGCCAAAAACATTGCGTATCATTTCTACATCAATTAAAGTGCCATAAAAGTAATTAAAATAAAGAGAAATACAAGAAATGCTAATAAATATAATAGAAAAAAATTTGGTTAAAAACCTTACAAAAATCAAAGAAAATATAGCCAAAATAGTGAAAAAATAAATGCCTAAAAAGGCTATACTTAGCAAGGAATCAGATAAAAGCGAATCCACATAAATAAAAAGTTTAAAATTTAAAAGTGTGATTAAAATAGAATTTAGAAGTGTGAATTTAAACCATGAAATCTTAAGCATATTTATCCCTAGTGAAATTTTAAGCTTTGATTTTAAGAAAATCTTCTTAATGGCTTGTAAAGATAATGAAAACTTTTTATGTTATGATTTTAAGTTTAGTTACTAAATTTTTAAGGAAAAAAATGAAATTACTTTCATGGAATGTCAATGGTTTAAGAGCCATTTGTGATAAAAATGCCCTTGATTGGATAGCAAAAGAAGAAATTGATTTTATAGGCTTTCAAGAGATTAAAGCGCACGAGGATAAATTTCCTAAAAAAATTTATGAATATCCTTTTAAGCATATGTATTCAAATTCTGCTAAAAGAGCGGGGTATTCTGGCGTGATGAGTCTTTGTAATTTTGATAGCGAAGTAAAAAAATGTGAATTTTTTGAAGATGAAGAAGGTAGAGTTTTAGAACACCGCTTTAAAAACATCGCCCTTTTTAATATCTATTTTCCAAACGGACAAAAAGATGAAGAACGCTTAAATTTTAAGATGAAATTTTATGCGGATTTTTTGGTGTATTTAGACAAACTTTTAAAAGATGGTTTTGAGATAATAATTTGTGGTGATGTAAATACGGCTCATAAAGAAATCGATCTTACTCACCCAAAAGCCAATGCTAATACTTCAGGCTTTTTGCCTATTGAAAGGGCTTGGATTGATGATTTATTAAAACTTGGATTTATCGATACTTTTAGAGAAATCAATGGCGAAATTAAAGAAAAATACTCGTGGTGGAGTTATAGAATGAAAGCAAGAGAGAGAAATGTGGGCTGGAGGATTGATTATTTTTTCATTTCAAAAGGCCTAAAAGATAAACTTAAAAATGCTTTTATAAGAGATGATATTTTTGGTTCAGATCACGCACCCGTAGGAATTGAAATAGATATTTAATATCCCAAAAAAATGGGATATTATTTTTTAATGAATTTTTTGGCTTTTTCCCAAAGTCTAATGCCTAGTTTTTTAGCTTTTTTAGAATTTAAATCCTTATATTTTTCACTTGCTACTTTTTCAAGCTCAAAAATTTCTTGTTTAAAACGATTCAGTTTTCTTTGAGTCAGCCTATTAAAATCATTGATTTTTGGATTTTTCTTGATATCATTTAAGGCCAAAAGTAGCTGTTCCCTGCTTTCAACTGCAAGGCGTTTAAATTTAGCAAAAAGATTGTCAAGTTCATGTTCGAGTAAATTTTCAACTATATCTTTAGAAGGATTTTTTTGATTCTTTATCTCTTTTTTTAAAAGTGCGATAAAATCATCTTCTATACCTATTAATTCTTTACTCTTCAAATTCACATCTTCTTCAAACATTGCATAAGTAAGTGAAGTTTTAAATTTTTCCATTGCTAAAGAAATAGCGTCTCTTGTACCTTTAATAACCCCTAAACAAAGATCTTTCGCATAAGGGATAAATTCATTTGCCAACTCAAAAGCAGTATTTAAAACAATACTTGAAATTTTCAAAATTCTTTCTTTTTCAAAATGAGCTTCACAAATAGCATTATAAACCAAATTTTTAGCAATTTCACTACTTGTAAGTTCTATATCTTCAGCCTTTTCCAAAGTCGTTAAAAAAGCACTTTCTGCAGTTTCTTTTAAAATTCCAAGCATTTCTATATCAAATAAAATTGCATCATTTAAACCACCACTAAATTCATTAGCAAAGGCACACTCTTGCAAAATATTTTCAAATTCAAAAAAATGATCGCTAATTTGATGCTTGATTAAATTTTTTTGACTTTCGATTTGTTTGTTTAAAAGCTCTGCTTCGCTAATATAATCATAAAGCGTATTTTGAGCGTCTTCAACACTTGCCTTAACCAAGGCTTTGATAATTTTTGTCATATTTTCATCATCAAATAAATCAAGTTTTTTCAAAATAGTTAAAAACTCAACCAAAAGTGTATTGAGAATTTTTTGGATATTATGTGGATTTTGTGAAATTTGTTTGTATGCGAGATTAAAACTTAAATCTTCAAGTAAATCTTTAACTTCTTCTTTACCAAGATTTGATAAAGAATTTTCAAAAATAATTAAAGTATTTTTCATTTTTTTCCTTATTTAAATTACAAATTTAGCTTTAATTTTAAGCTTTTCAAATATATCAAGACGATCTTTTTTACTATCAACATAAACACTAAGTAAAAAACTTTGATATTTACCATTTTTACTTTCATTAGAATGTTTATATTTAAATTCTCTTTGCCCTAAAAGCTCTTCGAAAATATTTCCTGCATTAATATTAGCTTCAAAAATCACTTTATAATCCCAAAAAGTAGGATAATTAATAATAGGCTCTTGCTTAAGATCGCACAAATTTACCACTTTTACCCCCTTCTTTACTTTCAAGTATAATTTCACCAATTTTCATCGTTTTATCAATCGCTTTAACCATATCATAAATAGTTAAAAGTCCTATGCTTACCCCTGTTAAACTTTCCATTTCCACTCCAGTTTTTCCTTCACATTTAGTGGTAACTATAAGTTTAAAAGAGTGATTTTTCGCATCTTCTTCTATATCAACCTCAACTTTTGAAATCATCAAAGGATGGCACATTGGAATAAGCTCATTTGTTTTTTTAGTTCCCATGATGGCAGCTATAACAGCGGTTTGAAGTACAGGACCTTTTTTGGCAGTATTTTCTTTAATAGCTCTAAAAGCTTCTTCACTCATTGTAATCATTCCACTTGCCCTAGCAATTCTTGAAGTGATATTTTTTTCACTCACATCAACCATTTTTGGGCGATTTTTTTCATCTAAATGGGTTAAATTCATAATAAACCTTTAAAAAAATATGAAAATTATAGCAAAAGCAATCAAATTTAAGCTAAAATAGCCTTATAATTTTTATTTTTAGGAGTAAAGAATGGCTTACGATGATGAAGAATTAGAATTTGAAGACTATGAAGAGGAAGATGATTACGCACAAAATCATCAAAAATCTTATAATTATGACGATGACGATTATGATTATAATGATGATGGCAATGATGATGATTATTACGAGATGGATTGATTGTGAAACAAACTCTTAATAAAAAAGATATTAAAATTCTAGGACTTTCTTCCTTGGGAGGAACTTTAGAATTTTATGATTTTATCATTTTCGCGTTTTTTTCAAATTATATTTCAAAAAATTTCTTTCCTGAAAATTTAAGTCCTTTTTGGCAACTTTTTAATACCTATGGTATATTTGCTGCAGGATATTTAGCTAGGCCTTTAGGCGGTATAGTAATGGCACATTTTGGTGATAAATTTGGTCGCAAAAAAATGTTTATGCTAAGTATTTTACTTATGGTGATACCAACTTTTGCAATTGCTTTCATCCCTCCTTACGAAAGCATAGGATATCTTTGCATAGTCATTTTAATGTTAATAAGAATAGCTCAAGGTGTTTCCATAGGAGGAGAATTACCAGGTGCTTGGATTTTCGTATATGAGCATTCACCGCAAGGACAAAGAAGAACTTATCTTGGATTTTTAACCGCTTCTGTTGTAGGTGGAATTTTGCTTGGAAGTATAGTATTTTTAATAATGCATAAACTTTATACTCAAGAAGAACTATACGAATGGGCTTGGAGAATTCCTTTCTTTTTAGGCGGAATTTTTGGACTGATTTCAATATATCTTAGAAAATTTTTAAGCGAAACCCCTATTTTTGAACAGATGAAAAAAGAAAAAGTTTTAGCAAATTTTCCGCTTAAAGAAGTATTTAAAAAAGCAAAAATAGGTATTGTGGTTTCTATGCTAATCACTTGGGTTTTGACAGGTTGTATTGTTGTCATGATTTTATTTATTCCAAAATATATGGCAGAAATTTTAAAAATCGATACTGCTTTACAAACTTATTTGCAAATGGGTGGAATTTTTCTCATTTCTTTGGGTTGTGTTATCAGTGGAATTTTAGCCGATAAAATAGGCATTTTTAAATCTTGCATTATTTTTTCTTTGCTTTTTGGTTTAAGCTGTGTATTTTATTTTCATTTTCTTTATAATGTCAATACCGATATTATTTTAGCGGGTATTTTTTATTTACTTGCTTGTCTTTTTGGTGGAGTGATGAATTTTTGTCCTTTGATTATGAGTGAGGTTTTTGAATCAAAAACTAAATTTTCAGGACTTTCTTTTTCGTATAATATTGCTTATGCTATAGCAGGAGGTTTAACTCCACAACTTATATTATTGCTACATACTTTTGCTTTAGGAAATTTAAATAATTTTTGGCGTTTCTCTTTAGGCTTTTATATGATTTTAATCGCTTTAATTGCCCTTTATTCTGCTTTTATTTTTAAACACCTTAGTAATACCCAACGCACATACTCTCAGTAATTTTTATGCGTTTTTCAAAAGGTGCAGGGCTAAAAAAATGGCATTTTTCTATATAAATATGTTGATGATAGTTTAGCCCTAAAAAATCATAAAATTTCTTAAGATTTACAAATTTAATCCCGCAAATTTCTTTAAGCTCTAAAAGCTTATAAATAGAAGAATTATTCTTTTCCACCAAATGTGATGGAGCCAAGCCCGTAAAAGAACAAAAAGCACTCGCTAAAACAAATCCGCTTAAATTAGTGCATTGTTTTAATACATTTTGATGTTTTTCTAAAATGGAATTTTTATGCAAAAAAATAATGCGGGTTCCTTGGTATCTACCAATTTCTACTTTTTTCCAAAATTTATAAGCATTTTTTGAAATACCTGCTAAACGATGAAATTCTGTGTTTAAAATATAATGATCTAAAAATTCATTTGGCGGTAAAATAATGCTTTTCATAATATTAAAATTAATCTTCCTTATTTAAATTTTCCCTTGCTTCTTTAGGAAGTTTTGAAATAAAATTATCCAAATCAAATTTTATCCCTTGAACTTTAGCTTCATCAATTAAAGCAATAGAAGCTTTAACATTGAAAGGAGAAAAATTACTATGTGGCATAAAAAGATGATCAATTACTGCTAAGGCATAGGCTGATTTTTTAACTTCATCGCGTGCTGCATGTGGAGAACGGATAAAACAAATGCTTTCTATCAAAATATCATCAAAATTCCAACGATTTAGTAAAAAGCCTAAAAAAGAAATATGATCAACACCTAAAAATTCATTTTCTATCAAAGATAAATCACTAAAACCGATTTTCTTTAAATGCTCCAAAAATTCAACATCTTTTTTGTTTTGAATTAAAAAATTAGAAAAAATCACAATTCCAAGCCTTAAAAGCATTGCGCAAGGCACGAGTAAATGAGATAATTTTTTATCTTCATCATTAAGCCATTCTGTGATAAAAGCAATTTCTTGAGTGCATTTATCCATAAACTCTTGAGTATCAAGCCCATAAGGGGAGACATCAATTTTAAAATTTCCTTTAATAGAATCTGCTGTAACCATATTGACAATATTGCCCACACCTAAAAGATTGACAACTTGCGAAATAGTAGTAATTTCTCTTGAAAAACCATAAAAAGGAGAATTAGCTAGTTGCAAAAGCTTAGCAGTCATTAAAGGATCTTTTGAAATAATATCGGCTATTTTGCTAATTTCAATATCTAAACCTGCTTGCGTGATATATTCTCTTATTTTGCTCACAGTATTAGGCAAAGGGGGTAGTACTTCAACGCTTTTTAGCAAAAGTTCATTCATATCTGTAGTAACCATAGTATTTTTCCTTAAACTTTTTATTAAAATTATATTATATCTTAATTTTAATTTACCTAATTGAACTTTTTATGACTTTATGCTATAATATAAACATATAAACTAAAAAACAAAGATTATATTTGCATGGAGTAAGAATGTTAAAATTATTTCAAAAAAAAAAAAAAAACAGATCAAGAAAATCTTAACCCTTTAAAAGTCTTATATTTTTTAGAAAATGAGATAGAAAGCCAACTCAATAATATACATTTTAAACCTAAAATTGCAATAGGTTATATATCTTATAGACTTGATTTTAAAGAAATCAGCTTTAAAATCAAAAATATTCTTCCAAAAGAATGTGAAATTATTTTAACTTCTGCAAATGATCTTTTATGTAATATTAACCAACAAGGTATCAACATAGGCAATCCTTACACAGGATGTGCTAATTCTAGCGGCATTGTTCTAATTTTATTTTCTGAAGAAATGGTAGAAAATCTCTATATTCACAAAATCCGTTTATTTAGCGATGAAAAAGATTATGAAAAAAGAAAAGAGTATATAGAAAAAGAAATTTTATCCATGCAAATTCCTTTTGAAGCAAATTATTATAATACTCTACATTACTTGCTTTATGATGGCTTAAGTCAAAGCGAATCTGCTGTTATAGAAATGATATTTAAGCATACAAAATATCCTTGTGCTCTCATAGGGGGGGGGTCTAGCGGAAATTTAGATTTAAGCCAAACTTGGCTTTTTGATGGAAACGATGTTTTAAACAATTATGCTTTAAGCATACACATCAAATTTAAAAGAAACTACCGCTTTGATTTAATGAAATCTCAAAATTTCGTTCCTGAAAAAATAACAAGTTTTATTACACTTGATACAAGTTTTTATGATAAAACTATTAAAGAATTTTTAGATCCCAAAACCCTACACCCTATCAATGCGGTAGAAGCCTTATGCAAGTATTTTTCTTGCAAATTTGAAGAACTTGAGGAAAAATTAAACGATTATACCTTTGCTATTCAAGCAAGCTGGGATTATTACATATCACCTTTAAAAGTTACCCCCGATAAAACTTTATTTAGCTATTGTGGCGTCGAAAGAGGTCAAGAATTAATCCTGCTTAAGAAAAAAGATTTTATTAAAACCATTAAAGAAGATTATGAGAAATTTCAAACAGGTAAGCCAAAACCTATAGGAGCTATATTTAATGATTGTGTTTTACGAAGATTTTCAAATAGTGGGCACTTATCTGATTTTAATTTTAGCGATTTTCCCATAGCTGGATTTTCAAGCTTTGGTGAAATTTATGGAGTTGGAGTGGCAAAAAGTTTAGCGGCAATATTTTTTTATAAAGTAGAAAACCCTGATACTTTTTTTCCAAGATTTGCCGATATTTTTATACAAAAATTCAGCGATTTAAAATATCATTATCTGACTATCAAATGCAGAAAACTCGAACTTACAGATCAAATCAATCAAATAGTCTTTACCCATCTTAAAGAAAATACCGATACAATCTATGATGCTTCAAATGTTATTAAAGAAACTTTTAAAGAATTAGCTAATATAAAAGAAAGTCTTTCTATCATAGATACAAATTTTAATAATTTTACTAAGTATTTAGAGCAAGGTCTGTATCAAAGCAAAGAAAAAATGAATCTAGAAAAAGAAATTCATTCTTCTTTGAAAAACATTGATCAGCTTAATAGAATTTTAGAGCTTATTTCAGAGATCGCAGAGCAAACCAATCTTTTATCTTTAAATGCCGGTATAGAAGCTGCAAGAGCTGGGAGATTAGGTCGTGGATTTGCTGTTGTAGCTGATGAAGTAAGAAAGCTTTCAGAAAAAACACAAACTGGATTAGACGAAATGGAAGGTGCAATTAAAATCGTAATCCAAACTATAAAAACCATTGCAAATAATTCTGATTCTAGCGCCAAAGAAATGAATATGATTAGAGACAAATCTAATGAACTGAATCAAATTATAAGTGATTTAATCCACTCAGGAAAAGAAATTTCAGATAAACTTGAACAAAAAAGCAAAACCAGTGAAGTATTAGATCAAAAACTCCACGAAATTAAAGATTATGAAGAAACATTACTAAAACTTAATGTATCACAAAAATAATAAAATATTTGATAATAATTAAAAAATATACTTACAAAATGATAACGAAGGTGTTTTGATTGCTTTAAAAACAGAGTAAAAATTTTGAAAGTTTAATTAAAAAGGGCTATTAAGCCCTTTAATCATAAAGCTTTTTTTGCAGCTTCTGCGATCTTTGCAAAAGCAGCAGAGTCATTCATAGCTAAATCTGCTAGAATTTTTCTATCAAGTTCAATGCCTGCTTTTCTAAGACCATTAATGAATTTAGAATAACTTAAATCATTTAGCCTACAAGCAGCATTGATACGCACGATCCAAAGACGGCGAAAATCTCTTTTTTTGCGGCGTCTATCGCGATACGCATAAACGAGACTTCTTTCTAATTGCTCTTTTGCTTTCCTAAAATGTTTGCGGCGTCCGCTATAAAAACCGCGTGCTAATTTTAGAACTTTCTTATGTCTGCGGCGTCTTACAACACCTGTTTTTACTCTTGCCATTTTTATTTCCTTTCATAAAGTGGCGTCCGAATTCGGAGCTTGCCCTTAAAAACTTTAAAATTTAAGGGGAGTTTGAATGACTTTTGTCAAAAACTTAAATTCCTAGCATTTTTTCAACAGCTTTTACATTTGTGCTATGCACATATTTAGCCGTGCGAAGATCACGCATTCTTTTTGCAGGTTTTTTAGTCAAAATATGGCTTCTAAAAGCAGAGCCTCTTTTGATTTTATTTTTACCCACTTTGAAGCGTTTTACTGCGCTTTTAACGCTTTTCATCTTTGGCATACGCTTTCCTTTCGGATAAATTTTAAATTTTTTCAAAAAGAAAAGCTAAATACTAGCAAATTTTTGCTAATTTTTGTCTGAATTTAATATTTTAAAACTTGGCACAGCTTTTGCTTATTAAAAATTAGCAATATTTTTGGAAAGATTTGAAATGATTATAAATTCGGCAAACCCCTATCAAAATTTGGCTTTATCTAATCCTTTGCAAAATAGCCAAAATTTGAATTTAATTAAAGATAAAGAAAATTTAAATTCAGAAAAAACTGAAAATAATTTAGAAAATTTAAATTATATTTTTAATACCACTTCTTACGCAAGTGAATTTGGTTTCAGAATAAATGAAGAAGGTATTTTTGATAAAGATCTAAATAAAATTGCCAATATACCCGAATCTTATGATATTAATATTAAAAGTGTAAGAAATATAGCTAAAGAATTGACAAAACAAGATGAAAGCTTAAATTACAACAAAATAGACTTACCTTATCTTTTAAATAGTTATTATAATTCTTTAAAATCTATAAATTTGGAATTTGCTAAAGATGATAATCATAATTTAAGCCGCGATAATATTTCAAAGCTTAATGCGGGATTTTCTACTCAAAACGGAGAATTTTTAGGCAAAATTTCAAGAATTTATAGCAACCAAGAAGAAATAAATTCCGCCCTAAATAAAAACATAAATTTAAACACTCTTATGCTTGACAATAAGATAGTTGATTTTCACTTTGACAAAGCTTTAAATAACACCTCATCAAATGAAATTTTAAAACCTTATTTAACCAAAAATGCAGAAGTTTCAAAATCAGGACTTTTGATGAATTTTATTTATCATGATATTAAAACAAAGAATGATAGTGAACTTAGTTTTTTTATGAAACCTGCAAGTTTAGATCTAAATTCTCATCAAAATTTACAAAAAATTTTAAAAGGTGAAATAGATGTAGAAGATTATATTAAACAAAATAATGAAAAAAAAATGAGCTTTGATTTATATCTTTATGTCAATGGAGTCGATAAAAAAACCACTTCTCAAGATAAACTTTCTGTGTTTTTTCAACAATATATTAATTACGAAAAAGATATGGACTTGAAAGAATTTGCAAATTCAAGTTCGATTTTTCAAATTTATACAGATGAAATCAAAAAAGATTTTAATACAATAAAACAGGAATACAATAATCAAACTAAAGACAAAAAAACACTAGAAGAAGCAAATAAAATGCGTTTTGATTCTATAGATAATTTTCTAGACAGACGCCAAAAACAAGCTAATCTAAATAAAATTTTAAATTCTTATTTATCAGTGTTAATTTAATATTTTTATAATAATTTATATAATATAATTGTTTTGTTTATATTATTATTTAAAGTTATTGCGAGGCAACAATGCATAATTTAGAAAATAGTTTTTCTATGTATGACGAGCTTTTAGATAAACAGCATTTGGATTTATATAAACTTTCAAGCAAACTTTCTTTAATGAATAAAAGATGCGTAAGCTCCAAAGAAATAAAACTAGTTCTTAAAGAACTTTTAACCTTACTAAACCGCCATTTTTCAGATGAAGAAGCCTTTATGCAACACATTCAATATCCTGATTTATCTGCTCATTTACGCACACATAGACGCATTCTTATGCAGGTAGAAAATGTCATCATAAGTAATTCAAAATTTATTAATGTTATGACCGAAGGTTTAGATGAAATTTTAAAAGAAATCATACATGTTCATGTCGCAGAAGAAGATATTAAAGTATCTCGTTATTATGAGCAAAAATTTATTTATAAAAATTAATTGATAGCATTTCACATTCGATAAAAATCATAATCAATTTGTTATTAAAATACAAAAAAATACTTATTAAAAACCGCTTAAATTTCATACAAATTGCTTTAAAAAATATTTTCTTTAAATTTTTATTTTTTATTCTTTTTAATTTTGTTATAATTTTTAAACTGGAATTTATAAATTTTTGTTATCATCCGTTTTATTTAATTAAAGACAAAAAATATCCTAATTAAGGATAAATTAAGGATTTAAAGTGAAAGTATATTTAGACAATAATGCAACAACCATGCTTGATCCAAATGCTTATGAGCTAATGTTGCCTTTTTTAAAAGATATGTATGGCAATCCAAATAGCCTTCATCAGTGGGGAAGCACAACACACCCTGCCCTAAGAGAAGCAATGGATAAGCTTTATATCGGGCTTGGTGCAAATGATTTAGATGATATAGTTATAACCTCCTGTGCGACTGAAAGTATCAATTGGGTACTTAAAAGTGTCTATTTTGATCATATTTTAGATAAGGATCGCAACGAGGTTATTATCTCAAGTGTAGAACACCCTGCAGTAACTGCTGCAGCTTATTTTTTAAAAAGTCTTGGAGTAAAAGTCATAGAACTTCCTGTCAATGAAGAAGGAATTTCAACTCCGCAAGATTTAAGAGAAGTTATTAGTGACAAAACTGCACTTGTAAGTGTAATGTGGGCCAATAATGAGACCGGAATGATTTTTAATATAAAAGAGATGGCAGAGATTGCTCACGAATTTGGTGCGCTTTTTCATACAGATGCTACTCAAGCTGTTGGAAAAATTAAAGTGAATTTAAGCCAAGTAGGTGTTGATTTTGCCTCGTTTTCAGCTCATAAATTCCACGGACCAAAAGGCGTAGGCGGGCTTTTTATTAAAAAAGGTTTAAAACTTACTCCTCTTTTACATGGTGGAGAACACATGGGCGGTAGAAGAAGTGGAACTTTAAATGTGCCTTATATCGTGGCAATGGGCGAAGCCTTGCGTATTGCAAACACTATGCTTGATTTTGAAGACTCACATATTCGTCGTTTAAGAGATAAATTAGAAGATTATATTTTAGCTCTTCCTGATACTAGCGTAGTTGGAAGAAGAGAACACCGCGTACCAAATACGATTTTAGCAAGTATTAAAGGCGTTGAAGGCGAAGCAATGCTTTGGGATTTAAATAAAAATGGCATTGCGGCAAGCACAGGATCAGCTTGTGCAAGCGAAGCATTAGAAAGCAATCCTATCATGGAAGCAATCGGTGCGGAAAATGACTTAGCGCACACGGCTTTAAGACTTTCTTTATCGCGTTTTAATACTGAAGATGAGATTGATTACGCAGCTTCTCAAATCAAAGCTGCTACGGAGCGTTTAAGGGCAATTTCTTGCACTTATGCTTACAATCCAAATAACTATAAATAAGAAGGATAAAATATGGCAAAAAATAATTTAATAGGTGGATCAATTTGGGATGAGTATTCACAAAAAGTTCAAGACAGAATGAACAATCCAAGACATATGGGAGAATTTAGCGAAGAAGATGCCAAAAATCGTAATGCTAAACTCATAGTGGCTGATTTTGGTGCGGAAAGTTGTGGTGATGCGGTAAGGCTTTTTTGGCTTGTAGATGAAAAAACACACACTATTATTGATGCGAAATTTAAAAGCTTTGGTTGCGGTACAGCTATAGCAAGTAGCGATACAATGGTTGATCTTTGTATAGGAAAAACGGTTGATGAAGCGGTAAAAATCACCAATTTAGATGTGGAATTTGCAATGCGTGACAATCCTGAAACTCCAGCCGTTCCACCGCAAAAAATGCATTGTTCTGTTATGGCTTATGATGTGATTAAACAAGCCGCAGCACATTATAAAGGGATTGATCCTGAAGATTTTGAAGATCAAATTATCGTTTGTGAGTGTGCTAGAGTAAGTCTTGGAACTATTAAGGAAGTGATAAAGCTAAATGATTTACACTCCGTAGAAGAAATCACTCAATATACCAAAGCGGGTGCTTTTTGTAAATCCTGTGTAAAACCTGGAGGACATGAAAAAAGAGAACACTATCTTGTAGATATTTTAGCTGAAACTAGGGCTGAAATGGATAGAGAAAAACTCAAAAATGCCACAAAAAGTGATGTAGCATTTGATGAAATGACTTTAGTAGGTCAATTAAAAGCAGTCGAAACAGTTTTAGATGCTGAAATTCGCCCTATGCTTCATGGAGATGGTGGAGACTTAGAAGTCATTGATATACAAAAGGCCGAAGGTGCAGCAATTGATATATATATCCGTTATCTTGGAGCTTGTAGTGGTTGTTCTAGCGGAAGTGGTGCAACACTTTATGCCATTGAAACCATTTTGCAAGAAGAACTTAGCCCTAATATTCGCGTAATGCCTGTTTGATTTTAGAATAGTAAGAACTTTTTCTTACTATTCATTGATTATGCTTTCGACTTTAAATCAAGTGGAGGTAAATTTTCTATATAAATACTACGACTTGGAAAAGCAAAACTTAAACCATTTTTTTCCACTATACGCATAAATTCAAGCATTAATTCTTGTCTAGCTTCCCTAAAATCTTTTGCTCCTACTGCTTTTGTATAAAAATATAATTCTATATTAATACTACTATCTGCAAATTCACTCAAAGCCACATAGCAAGCATTTTTATATCCTTCAAGATCATTAATAGAAACTAAATTTTGTCGATATTTTGTTGTGTGATCTCCATATTTTAATGCACTATCTTCTTCATGCGCTACCAAATTACTCGTGTGTAAAAATTCTTTTAAATCCTTAACACAATTCTCTAATTTTTCAGGAGTTGCATCATAGCCCACACCAAGATACATTCTTACATGACGACCCATACGGCGTTTGCTCCAATTTTTAATATTTGCCCCCATAATAGTAGAATTTGGCAAAAAAACCAAAGAATTATCAAAAGTTCTAATAGTCGTTTTTCTAAGTCCTATTTCAACAACCGTTCCTTCTATACCTGAAACTTCCACCCAATCGCCTTGATTAAAACTATTATCAAATAAAAGCAAAATAGAAGCAAAGAAATTTGCAATAATATCTTTAGCCGCTAAAGCAACAGCCAATCCACCAATACCTAAAGATGCAATAATAGCTGAAATATTAAAACCAAGTTGAGCCAAAACATAAAGAAATGCAATAACAATAATAATAAAATATAAAATTTTAATCACTAAATTGACAACTTCTTTTTTTCCACTTCTTTGGGCAAGTTTTGAAACCAAAACCACACCATAGCCATCAAGTATTTTCAAAACCAACCAAGCGATTAAAACTGCGTAAATAATATGAAAAAGATTACTTAAACCTATACTTAAAGGTGCAGGATAAACGGCTATAGTAAGACAAAGTGAGATAGCGTAACAAATAAGTAAAATTCCTGCTGGTTTTTTAATGTTTCCTATAAAAATAACCTTAATATCATCAGCATCATTTTTATTGCGATAAATTAAACGCACAAGAAAAAAATAAACTATATTGGAAAAGAAGCGTCTTAAAGAAATGAAAAAGGCGAGTACTAAAAACGAAATAGTAATTTTTCCCACATTAACAAAACTAACATTTGCAATTTCATTAATACGATCAATCCACACTTGAAGCTCTAAAAGAGAAAATAAATAATTACTTTCTAGTAAATCTGCATTCGAACGCAAATATTTTAAAATTTCCGCATAAGAATTTATTGTGTTATCAATATTTTCTTCTTTTAATGTAATTTTTTTCAAATCAGATAAATCGGTAATTTTATTTTTATAAATCGTAAGATCTATATTTGCAGAATTTTGTAGATTCTCCATAGCTTTATCAATAGTTTCAATCATATCCTCGCTACTTGCAGCATTCTTAAAAAGCTTTTCAAGATCAAATAAAGATGAATAAAAACTTTCAACAATATTTAAATAAGCAAGATCTAAAGTTGCATCCATATATATAAAAGGTTTATTAATGCTCTTTTTTTGTAAATTCAGTAAATTCTGTTTTGTTTGTAAAAAATTTTCAACTGATTTTTCATTGATTTTTTGTCCAACTATCATATTGGGTAATTTAGCCAAAATTGATTTTTTATTTTTCTCAAATTCACTTAAAATTCCACTATAAGAACTTGAATTTTCATCATTGTTTTTTTTAAACTCATTAATCTGACGATTGAGTTCAACATATTTTTGAACCAGATTATAAACGCTTTTATTTTCTGGAATTGAACTAGAATTAACAAGTTGCAAATCATTTGCCCAAAGATACAAAACACTAAAAAATATCAAAATTATTTTTTTCATTACACTTTCCTTTCTTGAATCAATTTAAAAATCTTATCTTTAAAATCATATTCATAGATTTCTCCTGTTTCAATAATATAATACCAAGCATGCACTTCTAATTTTCCTTCATTTAAAGCTTCTTGAACTCCGGGATAAGTAAGAATATTTTGCAAAGAATTAACCAAATTAAGTTTTTCAGTAAGCCAAGAACGCATTGCTAAATCTTCTCTTGCAAAAATCATAACATCTTTTTTAATAGACTCTAGCATCATAAGCCATTTTTTTACATTAGGCATTTTATCCAACTCTTCATTGGAATAATAAAGTGCATTACAACCCCCACAATTACTATGTCCGCAAACAATAATATTTTGAATATGTAAAGAATTTAACGCATATTCAATTGCTGAAGTGGTTGCCAAATAATCTTCTCCTATACGATAAGGTGGAACAATATTTGCGATATTACGCACAACAAAAAGTTCTCCAGGTCCTGTATTGGTAATCAAATTTGGCACCAAACGAGAATCAGAACATCCTATAAAAAGCGTATGAGGATTTTGCTTATTTTTAAGACTTTCAAAAAGCTCTTCATGCTCCTTAAAGTCTTCTTGCATAAATTTAATTGCACCGCTAATAAGATTTTGCATATACCAACCTAATTAAAAAATCTCGAAATTATAACAAATTTTCAGCAAAGATTTGTGTCCAAATTTAAAGCATTATCAAAATTAACTTTTTGTTAAAGTTTTTATGTTAAATTTCAATTAAGATTTGAAAAATCTAAAAATCTTTTAAGGAGAATATATGAGTCTTTACGATAGAGACTATTCAAAATCAAAAGAATTTGAAAGCACACGCTCAAGCGAACTTGGTGTTTTTATTAAGCAAACTTATCAGCTTTTTGCAGCTTCACTTTTAGCAGCAACCGTTGGTGCTTATGTTGGAATTTACGCTTTAGCGTCATTTTTTATACAATCTCAAATGACTTTTTGGATACTTTTTGCAATTGAAATTGGACTTTTAATTGCTTTGCAATTTAAAAAACGCGAAGCTCCATTAAATTTAATTTTACTTTTTGGTTTTACTTTTTGCTCAGGCTTAACTTTAACGCCTTTACTTATTTCAGTTCTTGCCTTGCCAGCAGGTGGAGTAATCGTAGCTCAAGCTTTTGCTTTGACAACAGTAGCTTTTGCAGGACTTAGTATTTTTGCTATGAATACTAAAAAAGATTTTACAATAATGGGAAAAGCTTTATTCATTGTGCTTTTAGTTGTAGTGGCGGCTTCTATTCTCAATATATTTATGCAAAGTAGTTTGTTAAATTTAGCAATTTCAGCAGTAGCTGCAATTTTGTTTTCATTTTATATTCTTTATGATACACAAAACATCATTCGCGGAAATTATGAAACTCCGATTGAAGGTGCTGTAGCACTTTATCTTGATTTTGTGAATCTTTTTATATCTTTACTTAATATTTTAAGAAGCCTTAATAGCAGATAATTTTTGCGGGAAATTCCCGCAAATTCTCAAAAATTTCAAATCTTTTCAAGTTTTATTTCGCTAGAATATTTAACTCAAAAATTTAGAATTTAGGAAAATTTATGATTGGCCTTTTAATTATCTTACAATTTATCATCGTTGTTGTTATTTGCATAGCCGTTTTACTTCAAAAAAGCTCAAGTATAGGTCTTGGAACATATAGTGGAAGTAATGAAAGTTTATTTGGTGCAAAAGGACCGGCTGGATTTTTGGCAAAATTTACCTTTATTATGGGAATTTTACTTATAGCAAATACCATATCTTTAGGATATTTGTATAATAATGTAAGCAAAGACTCTTTAGCTGAAAAAATTAAAGTTGAGACAAATACGAGCATTCCAAGCGTTCCTGTTGCTCCAGCTGTAAATTCATCAGCTATTCCAAATGCTCCACAAATTCCAAATGAAACAAACACAAGTAAATAATTAAGGATAAATATGATTAATGAAATTTTAAATAAACAAAAAACCCAAAGCGAAAAAAGCTTAGAAGCTTTAAAAAAAGACTTTACTATACTACGCACCGGCAAAGTAAATACACATATTCTAGATCACATTAGCGTGGATTATTATGGAACTCAAACTCCACTAAATCAAGTTGCAACTGTGCTTGCAAACGATGCTTCTACTATTAGTATTACTCCTTGGGAAAAGCCTATGTTAAAAACCATAGAAAGTGCCATAGCAGCAGCAAATATTGGGGTAAACCCAAATAATGATGGTGAAAGTGTAAAATTATTTTTTCCACCAATGACAAGAGAACAAAGAGAAGAAAATGTAAAACAAGCTAAAGCTATGGGAGAAAAAGCAAAAGTTTCAGTAAGAAATATACGCAAAGATGCAAATGATGCGGTAAAAAAGCTTGAAAAAGACAAGGCTATTTCAGAAGATGAAGCCAAAAAAGCTTATGATGATGTGCAAAAATTAACAGACTCTTATACTGCGAAAATTGATGAAAGCGTGAAAAATAAAGAAAGCGAACTCCTAAAGGTTTAATTATGAATTTAGAACAAATTTATAAAGATTGTGGAGCATTTTTACAAGGACACTTTTTATTAAGTTCAGGAAAACACTCCGAGTTTTATTTACAAAGTGCAAAAGTTTTAGAAAATCCAAAAACAGCAGCGAAACTTTGTGATGAACTCGCGAAAATAATCTTTAGTTACAACATAGAATTTGATAGTATTTGCTCTCCAGCCCTTGGTGGAATTTTAGCAGGATACGAACTAGCAAGAGCTTGTAATAAGCGTTTTATATTCACTGAAAGAGTAGAGAAAATCATGACTCTAAGACGCGGTTTTGAAGTCAAAAGGGACGAAAAATTCATTATTTGTGAAGATATTATCACAACAGGTGGAAGTGCTTTAGAAAGTGCTAAAATCATAGAAAGTTTAGGTGGCATTGTTGTGGGTTTTGCAGCTTTAGCAAATCGTGGTTTTTGTGCAGTAGAAAATTTAAAAACTAGCAAAAAAGACAATGCAAAATTACCGGATGATTTACCACTTTTTACTTTGGGAAATTTTGATTTTCAAATTTATGATACAAGCGAATGTCCGCTTTGCAAACAAGGAAGTGAAGCTATAAAACCAGGGAGTCGTGGAAATTAAATGAAAACTAAAGCAAAAATAGCTTCTAGATGGCTAAGATTTAGAGCTTTGCTTATAGATATATTTTTAATTTATGTTCCTATTTTATATTTATTCTATTTTTTATTAGGCTCCAAAGAAGCTTTTTTAAATAACCATTATATTACAAGTTTATGTACTTTTTTATTTGGTTTTATTCAAGCTTTATTTTTAGCCATACAAGCCCAAAGTCCAGGGCTTAAGGCTTATGATCTTTACTTAATTGATTCAAAAACAGGAAAAAAAATAACTTTTCTTAGAATTTTACTAAGATATATTTTATTTATTGTAAGCTTTGGCTTACTTTTTGGTTTATTTATAAGTTTTTTAAGAAAAGATAAACTAAATTTACATGATATACTGACTCAAACTTGCATAGTTGCAAAAGCACAATAGAAAGGTAAAAAATGCAAAGAAAAAGAATTTACAACCCAAGTTCAAATGAGACTTTAACAGATCGCAAAGTCTTTAGTGGGAATCCTCATGGGATTTTAAATTTCACAAAGGCAAAATATACTTGGGCTTTAAAATTATGGGATTTAATGGAAGCAAACACTTGGTTTCCAAAAGAAGTAGATACCACCAAAGATGCACTTGACTATCGCTGTAATTTAACCGCTGGTGAAAAAAGAATGTATGATCTTGTATGGTCACAACTCATTTCTATGGATAGTTTTCAAACCAACAATCTAGCTGATAATATTAATCCTTACATTACCGCACCTGAAATCAATGCGGTTTTAGCACGCCAAGCTTATGAAGAGGCTAATCACTCAAAATCATACGCAGTAATGGTTGAAGCGATTTGTGATAATACGGATTTGATTTATGAGATGGAAAAACACGACGAAACTTTACGCGAAAAAAATGATTTTATTTCAAGCATTTATGAAGAATTAGCCGGAGATGTAGATGATAACAAACTTCTTTTAGCCATGGTAGCAAATCAAATTTTAGAAGGTGTTTATTTTTATAGTGGATTTACCGCCATTTACGCACTTGCAAGAGCGGGTAAAATGCTAGGTTCTGCACAAATGATTCGTTTTATTCAAAGAGATGAAATCACTCATCTTTTACTTTTTCAAAATATGATCAATTCGGTTCGTAAAGAAAGACCTGATTTATTTCATGATGAAAATGTGAGTAAAATTTATAATATGTTTAAAAAAGCAGGTGACTTAGAAATCAAATGGGGTAAATATATAACCCAAAATCAAATTATGGGCTTTACAGATGATATTATAGAAGAATATATCCATTATCTTGTGGATCAAAGACTAACTGCTATTAATCTTGATAAGCTTTACAATGCTAAACATCCTATCAAATGGGTGGATGATTTTTCTAAATTTAATGATCAAAAAAGCAATTTCTTTGAAAGTAAGGTTACAAATTATTCTAAAGGTAGCTTGAATTTTGATGATTTTTAAAATTTTTGAAAGTCAAATTTGATGAAAAAAAATTCTCTATCACAAGTAAAGCTAAACAACGCTTTACTTTGCGATTTTTATGAACTCACGATGATGCAAGGCTATTTTTTAAATGGCTTTGAGAAAAAAATCTCTTATTTTGATATATTTTTTAGAAAAATTCCTGATAGTGGTTCTTTTGCGATTTTTGCAGGACTTGAAGATATTTTAGACTTTGTATCTTGTTTGCATTTTAGCGAAGATGATATAGTTTATTTACGATCTAGCGGTTTATTTAAAGAAGAATTTTTAACATATTTAAAGAATTTTAAATTTAATGGCGAAATTTATGCTATGCAAGAAGGCGAAGTCATTTTTCCCAATGAACCTTTGATGATCATTAAAGCCAATGCCATTGAAGCACAAATCTTAGAAAGCTTTTTGCTTTTAAGCATCAATCATCAAAGTTTAATCGCCACAAAAGCAAATCGCATAGTAAGAGCGGCTAAAAATCTTGCCGTGCTTGAATTTGGCACACGCAGAGCTCACGGAAGCGAAGCAGCACTCAAGGGTGCAAGAGCGGCAATAATAGGCGGTTGCGTAGTAAGTTCTTGCACGCTTGCAGGAAAAAATTATAATATCACAACAAGCGGGACAATGGCACATTCTTGGGTGCAAATGTTTAATGATGAACTTAGTGCCTTTTGTCATTATTTAGAGCTTTATCCTAAAAATCCTATTTTACTCATCGATACTTATGATTACAAGCAAGGTTTAAGCAATGCTATAAAGGCATTTAAGAAATTTAAAGTGAGACAATGTGGAGTGCGTATTGACTCTGGAAATTTAGAAGCACTTAGTAAAGAAATTCGCGTTATTTTAGATCAAAATGATTTAAAAGAATGCAAAATCATTGCTTCAAATTCCTTAGATGAAAAAAGTATAGAAAAACTCCTTAAAAATAAAGCACCTATTGATGCTTTTGGAGTTGGAGAAAGACTCATTACTGCTTCAAGTGATCCTGTTTTTGGCTGTGTTTATAAGCTTGTAGCCATAGAAGAAGATGGGGTTATTACACCTAAGATTAAAATCAGCGAAGATAAACGCAAAACAACCACACCGCATTTTAAAAAACTTTTCAGAATTTATGATAAAAAAAGCCAAAAAATACTTTTTGATGAGCTTTATATTTACGATGAAAAATTAACCAAACTTGATGAAAATTTAGAAAGAAAAGAACTTTTAAAATGTATTTTCAAAAAGGGTAAAATCCTTAGCAGACAAAGCGATGTTAAAAAAATCGCCACTTATACAAAAGATCAAATTTCAAAACTAGACAAAAAATTCTTAGATTTTAATAATAAAGAACAATATGAAATTAAACTTTCAAAAAATTTGAAAAATTTACAAAAAAAACTGATAAAAAACTAATCTAATATTTTAATTTTATATTTTTCCAAAGCTGTGCGTATTAAATGATACGATAATTCATTTTGTTCCTTAAAATCAAATTTATCAATATCAAGCAAAGCTTTTAATACATTTTGACTACGACCTGAAACAAAAAGCACATTATCCTTTGCAAGTGCTGGAGAAATCACACTTGTAGAATGTACATTCCAAAAAATAACACAAGGAAGTTCAAAGCCTTTTCCTTTAAAAAGTTTTTTCCAATATTTAAAATTGACTTTTTTATCACAACAAGAATCAAATTCCATATCTGAAATGATCATCACATATTTTGGCACCGCTTTACTTTTTTTAGCCGCTTTTAAAAGAAGTTTGAAAACCAAATCAATATCTGTATTCATATCAAGAGATGAATTTTCTATATATTTTAAAAGTTGCCATAATTCTTTAATGCCTGAAATATTGTGCAATCTTGGTTGGCCACAAAAATCAATAAAATGATTATGAAAAGCTCCTTTATTTTGTTGTGCTATAAGCAAAGCAAGTGAAATGGAACAAATCATAGGCTCACCTTGCATAGAACCCGAAACATCGGCTGCTACTATCATATCTAAATTTCTATCTTCAAAAACATTTTCTAAATTTTGCCAAGTTAAATCAAGATCTTTCAAACGAGCCAAAATTTCTTTGCGTTTGATTAGTTCTTGGCTTTCATAAGAACTCATTAAATTTAAACATTCTCTTACTACATCAAAAGGAGTTAAACTTGAAGTTTTGAGTTTTACTTTACCTTCTGCAATGCTTTGATAAAAGGCTTTAATTCTTATTTTATCGTTTTGATAAAATGCACTAGAATACTTTCTTAACGCTTTGGAAGGTAATTTTACATAATCAAAACTATAATCTTTTTGCCTTAAAAAATTCTCTACAATACAAATTTTTTTCCTTAATTTACTTAAAATTTGTCTGTATTCTTTAGGTTTAAATTCTAAAATTTTAATTAAAGCTCTGGCTATTTTTCTACTTTTAAATGAACTTGTATTTTCACTTGGAAGCCATTTGGCTAATAAAGTAGGATTTGTGGAATTAAGATCCTTTTGTAAAGTATCTTGTATCAGTTTTCTAACAAAATCATTTAAAAAATCTAATTCTTGATTATCATACCAAATTTTAACAATATCATCCCACCTTCCAAGATCTGGAATTTGCTTTAAAATTTCTAAAGCAGTTAAAGGATGAGTGTGAAGCATAATTTTCATCAAACGCCTAAAAACTTCTCTTTCGCCCATTCCTTTTTTAATATCTCTTAAATAAAGCAAAATTTTTACACACAAAGTCGCATCAAAAGCATAAGCTTTGCTAAGATAATTAAAAAGTTCTCCATCACTTTTATCTCTAGCCCCGCCACAGATTGCAAAAAAATCAACCAAAGGATTTAAGCTTGATTTGTAAGTTAAAGCATCATTTTGTGTTTTAGTTAAATTCAAACTAACTTTAAGTTCATCTAAAAAATTCACTTTTAACCTTTTTAGGAACGCGACACAAAAAAATGCTACTTCTGAAAAATTCAGACGGGACTCGAACCCGCAATCTAAGGTAGCTTACCATTTAAAATTTGCTGTATGTGTCGCACAGGATACTTTGTATCTTAAAATAAATTCTAACATTTTTTCATTAAACTAAATTGATTATAAATTTACAAGATTAATAAAAATTCATACAAATAAAAAACATTTTAAAAGGCACAATTTACCATAAAGATAATTTTTAAAATGCCTTAAGATAGGCATTAGATAAATTTGACTAAAAATTCATTCAATGATAAAATAAATCAAAATCTATTTTTATAAAAAAGGGGTTGAAATGAAAAAATTAATTGGTGGTTTGACTTTAGCCGCATTGCTAACCAGCTCTGCTTTTGCGGATGATTTGTTAGCCAAAATTACTCATGGAAAATTGAGCGATAATAGTGCAGGAGTTAAAGTTCTTAGCTTGGAAGAAATGAAAGAAGTTAAAGGTGGGATATTTTATAGATTAAACCAACTCGATAGGCGAGGTCTTCATTTTTGGGTTTTAAGCGATGCTTTTCATTTAAATTTTAACAAATACACCGGAGAAATAAAATCAAACTCAGGGACTGATTCTGTAAGAAATAAAATGGGTTATAATGGAAATGGCGTGGTTGTTTTAGGAGTAAAAGACAGATTAAATCATCAAGAATTTTATCTTTATGATACAAATAATAAAATACTTTATCGCAATCCTTTAGCAATCGATACTTTTATAAAAAAACCCAGTTTAATCTATTTAAAAGTGTGAAGTATTAAGCAATGGTAAGTAACTATATCTTAAGTGATAAAGCAATTTATTATGAACGCGATGGATTTGATAGCAGTGGCTGGGGACAAGACGTTGAATCTTGGCAAGAAGTATTAAATAAAGAAGTGGAAAAGGTGCTTCTTAATGATGAAAATAAAAATTTAAACAAAGACGATTTAAAAGTGCTTTTTTCTGATAATTCAATCACTTATGTCAAAAAAGAGCTTACTAAATATCTACAAAATATCAAAGATCTTAATGGCAATGCGGTGGATTTTAGCACTCTAAATAAAAAACAACAATGCTTTATAATGGAATTTCTAAAGCAACCCTTAGAAGATGTAAATGTTTATTGCAAGGGAGCGTATATAAGCGATATTAAAATAGATATAAGTGATACTTTTTATATACAAGCTGATATTCACACTATAGACGGGAAAAGCTTGAGTTCTGCTGCTAATTTCATCCCAAAAGATCATTTAGATTATAAAAAATTTGATTTTCTTAATTTTGAAGATTTTGATAGAGATTATAAATTTCTTTTCACTACGGAAGAAAAATTAAGCATAGAAGAAAGAAAAGAATTTCTAAATAAAATACAAAATAGCAATTTTAATAACGATTTTAAAGATTTAGAAAATCTTAATGCTTTCATCACTATATCATTTTTATATGTTAACAATGATGATAAAAGTGATTTTCCAATTTATTATAATAGCAATTTAAAACTTGACTATGCAAAAGCTGCAGAAAATATAAAGCATTTAGCACAGGATAAGAAAAGTTCAGAAAAATCTGATAATTCTTCTCTTGTAAAAATACTTTGGGAAAACATCAAAGCGGATTTTGAAAAATTAAAAGATTTTAACAAACTTAAATCAGAAGAAGAAAATATCTTCATGCAACAAAAAGATGATAGTATGCTTTTAAAAAGTTTGCTTAAATAATTTGGCTTTAAATTTTAAATTAAACTTTTAAAAAATCATTTTTAAACTCAACATAATTTAAAGCCGATTGTTTTAAAAATGCCACTTCTTCATCTCTTAACTCACGCACAACTTTGGCAGGATTTCCAAGTATTAGCGATTTTGGCGGAAATTTCTTGCCTTTAGTCACCACGCTGCCCGCCCCTACTATGCTGTCATCGCCAATCTGTGCTGCATCCATTATCACAGCATTCATGCCCACAAGTACGCGAGAACCTATAATGCAAGCATGGATCACGCAATTATGCCCTATGGTCACATCATCGCCTATAATAGTAGGAAAGCCTTTATCTTTCAAACTTCCGTCTATATTAAATTCTCTATGCCATACATGGATAGTCGTTAAATCCTGTATATTTGTCCTTTTGCCAATTTTGATAAAATTCACATCTCCCCTTAAAACACAATTAAACCATACACTGCTTTCATCGTCAATTTCAACTTCGCCAATAATTTTAGCCCCCTCGGCAATGAAGACATTTGCACCTAAATTTGGAATTTTACCTTTAAATTTAATAAGCATTTTTCATCCTTTTTTCTTAGTATAACCAAAATACACTATAAAAAACAAAAATTTGAGTTTTTAATCAAATTTTGAAACTTTATTCGTTACAATTTTTCATTTTAAATAGGAGAAAAAATGAACGCATTCGAACAAAAACGCTGTCAAAGTATGGCTGAAGAAATCGCACAAAAAGTCTTTATCAGTGAAGAACTTTTTAATGCTTTTTGTCAAATTCCACGCGAAATTTTTTCCCCACTTAAAGCTCATGCTTATCGTCTTGATGCTTTGCCTTTGGCGAATTCTCAATGGATTAGTTCTCCTTTAACCGTGGCTAAAATGACTATGGCACTAAATTTCAAAGACGCTGACAGTGTGCTTGAAATTGGCTGTGGAAGCGGTTATCAAGCAGCAATTTTAAGTAAAGTGATAAGACGCGTTTTTACCATAGAACGCATAGAAAATTTAGCTAAAAAAGCCGCACAAACCTTTAGAGAATTGGAACTTTTCAATATCAATGTTAAATTTGAAGACGGACAAAATGGCTGGAAAAATTACGCGCCTTATGATAGAATTTTGTTTTCAGCTTATGCGACGCAAATTCCTGAAATTTTACTCGATCAATTAAGCGATGGAGGCATACTTGTAGCTCCTATTTTACATAATGGCAAGCAATTTATAACTCGCATTACCAAAAATGGCACAAATTTGCAAAAAGAAGTTTTAGAAGAATGCCTTTTTGTGCCAATAATGGACGGAAAAGAGTAACTTAAAAAGTTATTTAAAACTTTTTAAGGCTTTTCTTAATTTCTCGCCCATCTCATCAATATGATCTTTTTTTATGATTAAAGGAGGTAAAAATCTCAAATCATTCTCGCCACAACTGATAAGCAAAAGAGAATTTTCTTGACATTTTTTTATTATTTGCGAAACTTTAACACTTTTATCAAGACTTAATCCCTGCATAAAACCTAAACCTTTTCGCTTTTTGCAAAAATCAAATTCTTTGATTAAATTATCCAAACTTTGCTCCAAATAAGGAGTGAGTTTGCAAACATTTTCTAAAATCTTTTCTTTTTTAAAAATTTCAAAAACCGCATTAACACCCGCACAAGCTAAAGGATTTCCGCCATAAGTGCTGCCATGATCTCCTGCTTCTAAAGAATTTTGTGCCACCTTTTGGCTTACCACAAAAGCTCCCACACTAAGCCCACACCCCAAAGCCTTAGCAGAAGTCATCACATCAGGCAAAATTCCAAAATGCTCGTAAGCAAAAAACTTACCACTGCGTCCCATACCGCACTGAATTTCATCAGCGATTAATAATATATCCCTTTCATCGCAAAGCTTTCTTAAAGCCTTATAAAAATCTTTATCTGCCGGATTTATACCCCCTTCTCCTTGCACACTTTCTAAAAAAATTGCACAAGTTTTTTCATTTACGAATTTTTCAACACTTGAAAAATCATTATATTTTGCAAATTTCACACTAGAAATCAAAGGTTTGAAAGCTTTTTGGTATTTTTCATTAGCAGTTAAAGATAAAGCACCCAAAGTGCGTCCATGGAAAGAATGCTTAAAAGCGATAAAATTTCCACCTTTAATGCCTTTGTTAAAAGCGTATTTTCTAGCGACTTTCATCGCACCTTCTATGCTTTCTGTGCCTGAATTTGTGAAAAATACATGCGATAAAGCACTAGCATTAGCTAAATTTTTAGCTGCCTTAGCAATATTCTCATTAAAATATAAATTACTAGTATGTAAAAGCTTATCCACTTGTGCTTTGATTTTAGTATTAAATTCAAAATGATTATACCCCAAAGCACAAACACCTATGCCACTTAAAAAATCAAGGTACTTCTTACCTTTATCATCAAAAAGATAAACCCCTTCTCCACGCTCCAAAACAATATCAAAACGCTTATAAGTAGGGATAATATGACTTTGATCTTTGTAATTCATTTTTCATCCTTATCCTACCAAAGTCCCAATACCTTCATCGGTAAAAAATTCAAGCAATAAAGAATGCTTAATGCGTCCATCTAAAATATGCACTTTTTTAACCCCATTTTCACAAGCATCAATACATGATTTTAGCTTGACATACATACCGCCTTCGATTTTTTCAAGTAAAATTTTGGCTTGTTCTGTATTGATTTTTGAAATCAAAGAATTTTTATCATTAAAATCTTCATAAAGCCCTGCAGTATCTGTTAAAAAAGCAAGTTTTTCGGCCTTTAAAGCTTTGGCAATAGCACAAGCTGCATCATCGGCATTGATATTATAAGTATTAAAACTCTCATCCATTCCAATAGGTGCAATAATTGGCAAAAAATCTTTTTCTAAAAGATCTTCTAATACGCTTGAATTTACTTTGCTTATCTCGCCTACAAAACCTAAATTTTTATCTTTTGGCACGCATTCTAAAAGCCCGCCGTCTTTACCGCAAAGTCCTATAGCTTTCACACCTAAATTTTGCAAACTATGGACTAAATTTTTATTGATATAATTTAGCACCATATTAGCTACATTAGTCGTGGCTTCATCGCTGACTCTAAGACCATTTTTAAATTCGCTTTTCACACCTAATTTCTCACACATTTTAGAAATATCCTTACCGCCGCCATGAACAATAATAGGCTTTAAGCCCACAAGCTTTAAAAGGGCGATATCTTGCATCACGCAATGCTTTAATTCCTCATTTTCCATAGCCGATCCGCCGTATTTTATGAGTATGATTTTGGAACTAAATTTGCGTATATAAGGCAAAGCTTCAATCAAAACATTCGCTTTTTCTAAATACTTTTGCATATATTCTCCTTAAGCATTAAAATGTGTTTGATTGTGCGAATTTAATGATAAATCATAATAATTCGCATCTTCTCTTAAGGTAAAACCATAAGCTTTCCAAAATTCATTCCCTAAATCATTGCTTTTAAAAGCGATTAAGGCGATTTTATTGATCTTTTCAGCCTTTAAAGCTTCAAGGCAAAATTGGGTCATTTCGTGTGCTATGCCCTTTTTTCTATGATCTTTATGCACGCAAACATGATAAAATCCACCTGTGCGTCCATCATGTCCGCAAAGTATGCTTCCTACAATTTCATCATTAATTAACGCTACCGCACTAAGATTTGGATTTCTGTCTAAAAATTTTTCTATATTTTCTTTGCTATCATCAATACTTCTTATTCCAAAGCCTTTTATGTCGCACCAAAGCTTATAAACAGCTTCGTAATCGCTTTTTTGCATTGCTCTAACTTGCATTTTTATCCTTTACAAATTTGCAAAGAATTTAAGTCCTTCATCTTCATCAAAATCAAACATTAAATTCATATTTTGAACAGCTTGTCCTGCTGCACCTTTAATTAAATTATCGATAGCACCGATGATGATAATACGCCTTGTGCGTTCATCAATGCTAAAATTTATGTCCGCAAAATTGCTTGATTTAACCCACCGAGTCTGCGGAAGCGACTGCGGCGGTAAAAGCCTTATGAATTTCTTGTTTTGATAGTATTTTTCGTAAATTTCACGCACTTCTTTTTCACTGATATTTTGTTTTAAATTCGCATAAGCAGTGATTAAAATTCCTCTTTGCATAGGCACAAGATGTGGGGTAAATTGCAAAGTGATCTTCTCTTTTGCCGCATAGCTTAAATGCTCTTCAATTTCAGGAGTATGGCGATGTGAAGCTAAACCATAGGCTTTGATATTTTCATTGACTTCGCAAAAAAGATTTTCTACTTTTGCACTTCTTCCTGCACCACTCACTCCGCTTTTTGCATCAATGATAAGCGAATTTAAATCAATGATTCTTTCCTTAAAAAGCGGATAAAGGCTAAGTATCGAACAAGTCGTGTAACAACCTGGATTTGCAATCAAATTTGCCTTTTTTATCTCTTCTTCGTAAAGCTCACAAAGTCCATAAACTGCACTTTGCAAAAGTTTAGCATTAGGATGAGTAAAATGATACCAAATTTTATAATCTTTAGGATTTTTAAGACGAAAATCAGCACTTAAATCAATAATTTTCATCTTTTTTAACAAGGCTTCATTAAAAAGCTTGGCGCTAAATTCGTGCGGAGTGGCAGTAAATAAAACATCCAAATCAAGCTCATTTAAATTTTCGTTTTCAAAATTTAAATTTAAAGGGGTGTTGGGATAAAAATCGGCGTAATTTTGCCCCACATTTGAACTAGAACCTAAATAGGAAATTTCAACTTTAGAATGGTTTAGCAAAATACGCACAAGCTCATTGCCTGCATACCCACTTGAACCCAAAATTCCTACTTTTAACTTCATTTTTAACCTTGCTGAATTTTAAATAAATTAATTATAAACAAAAAATGCTTAATGATTTTATAAAATTCTTTAAAAACTATATCTTAAATTTGCATTCACACTCCAATCAATATTTAAATCTCCAAAAAAACTTTTTTCAAAATCTAAATTCAAACGAGTCTTTTCATTTACCTTATAAGAAGTATTTAAATTTATAAAAACTCTATCATCTTTCAAACCATCAAAATCTCTTGTTCCAGCTGTATCACTAAAAGATTTTTTGCCTGATCTTTTCAAATCACTCATATACCCAAATCCTGCTTTTAAATTTAGCTTTTCGCTTACATTTACACCTGTAAAAAACGCTGTTTTTAAAACCAAAGGCATATAAGAATCGAGCTTGATATCTACATTCTCATTATAAAGATGGATATTATCCACATAACCACTGATAAGTTCAATTTGAGGTTCAAAATAAAGATTATCAAAATATTTTCTATATCCCAATTCTAAACTACTGATAATATTATTTGAAGCCTTGCTATTAAGCGATGAATTAACGCTTGGAAGAAAACTCGCACTCATATCATTTTCATATCTTATATAACGCAAAACAAAGTCTAAATACAAATCATTATCAAACAAAAAACTAAAATATTGTCCCAAGCCATAGCCCTTGCTTGTCGCATCTAAAGAGTCTGAATCAAGCTTTGTTTGTGTGAAATTTAACATAAAACCGCTATAAAGATTAAAATTTGAAAACTCGCTTTGCTTATCTAAGCCCATTTGGAGTTCAAAATAATTTCCATCGCTGTTTTCATCACTTAATTTTCCACCAAAACTTCTAAACCAAATTCCATAACCATAAGGATTATCGCGAAGTTCGCCCATTCTTTTTTGCATATTATTCCATTCAGCTATATAATTTAAAATAAAATGATCGACCAAAGAATTTGCGGTATTTAAAGCCTTTGTATTATCACTTGTATGAAAAAAAGCATTTTCTAAGTTAGGTTCGGTAGTTTCTATTTTAGTCAAAATCCAATTAGCACTTTGTTCATCATGGCTAAATTCAACATTAGGCGTATAAGTGCTAAAAGCCTTTTGCAAATTAGGGAAAGAAAAATACTTCTCATTAATCTCATCCTTGCTATCTGCCAAAGAAGCAAGCAAAATGCTTTTTTTAGAATTTTTTACCAAATTTACCAAATTAAGCAAAATAGTATTGTTCTTACCGCTAGTGCTTTGAGTTGAGATAATATTGTCCTTAGCAATATCTAAATTAAAAGTATTATTTAAGGCATTTAAATTTGAAGCTTGGATACCACCAAAAATTGTATTATTGTTTAAATCTAAGTTTTTAGCACTTATTTTTCCTTTAAAATTAGAATGAGATAAAGTTACTATTTTATCATTATTTAAAGCATTGATATTTCCATCAAAAGTTGTTTTATAAATAAAAGTATTAGAATTTTCTAAATTTAAATTTCCTTTAAAATAGACTTCTCTTGTTTCAAACCGATTGCTATTTTTCAATTCTTGTTGATAAAACATCTCCTTACCAATACCTGTAAAGGCTTTATAGCCATAATCATTACCGGCATTATTACTCAAAATATTTTCACCATCTTTTTCATCGATGTTGATTTCATTACTTCCTAAAACCACGCTAGAATCTTTTGCGTTTAAATTTAAAACCGCTAAAGTAGCATAAGAAGAAAGATTAAAAAATGCGTTGTGCAAATTAAGCTCTTTTAAAACAAAAACCCTATTTTCCCAATCTTTTTGATCGATTCTCACACCTTTAGCAAAAACATCTTGTCCAAATTTTTTAAGATGAGTTAAAGTCTGATCATCAAGATAAGAATGGATCATAGGATGGCCTTGAAAATTCACTTTAGAATTATCAATATTCATCACACCCTTAGCATTATAAATATTACCATCGAAAATCATTTGAGAATCTCTAATGTCAAGCTTAAAATTATTATCACTAGCAAAATTACCATGATAAATATAATCTTTAGATTTTGAAAATGTAAAATTAGCATTTTCCTTTGAACTTGTGATAAAAACATTATTTGAATTTGCTTTAATCACATCTGTATTTAATTTTTGTCCATTTAAATCTAAAGTTCCACCATTTAAATAAAGAGTGTTTAAATCAATATTATTAGCGTTAGAAATTTTTAACATCCCACCATTAATGTAAATCTCTCCAAATTTTTTGCCCTCTCCTGATAAATTCACCAAACCCTCACCCATTCTAAGGCCTGAATTTATATTATTACTCTTAATTTCTAATTCACCTTTTCCCATTTTATACAAAAAATCATTTTCTTTTAACTTAGTATCGTAAATGATTTTCGAGTTTTTATCTGCATAAATTCCACCATTTATGAACCATTTGTCTCCTTTAATTTCCCACTTAGAATTTGGTGTAAAATTTAAAACACTAGCTCCTAAATCTACATCATTTAAAAGCACAATATTTCCATTTTGACTAAAATATAAATCCTTACTTTTTGCCATTTCTTTAATGCGATTTTCATAGACAATACGACTATTGCCATCATTAAATGTAATATGTGCGAAATTTTTCTCACTAATAAATTCAACTCCTTTTATCATTTCGCCATTTTGTTTCAAACCTTCTTTATCTAAAATATAATTTCCACCTGCAATTTTTATAGTTCTTGCATCTTTAAATTCATCTATTAAAGGCTGATTGATTAAAGCATAATTAACCAAAGTACAATAATATCCTGTGGTAAAATTCATATTGCAATTACTCGTGCTAATCACTCCCACAAGATACCATTTTTTATCTAATTTATCATATACATACAAAGCAGATCCAGAATCTCCGGGTGCAGAAGAACTTGTAAAATCATTTCTAACACCATTTTTATAATTACTAAAATTTAACTCAAATCTATAACGAATATCATCTTTATCACCCAAAGTTACAAAGCCACCCGTATGATATTTATCATCATTTGCTATCTTTATTGGTCTATTATTAATATCTATATCACCAATACCTTGTATTCCGGTACCTTCACGCACAAAATATTCATATCTGTTTGTATCATATAACTTACCCTTACCTATAGAAAAATCGGCTTTAGAATCGTTTGCAATTTTTTGAAATTTATCTTCATATCTTAAACTCTCTTCTTTTACATTACTTACCTTTTCTATAAAATCAAGTTCTTTACTCAAATTCGCACTTATATTAAGATTTAATTTTTGCATTTTAAATACAGCAAAATCAATATCGAAAGTGTTCCTACTTCTAAAATCATTACTTGCGGCTACAACCCTATTTGCAACATTAGCAAAATATAAAGTATCTCCTTGCTTCAAAGGCCCTTTATTTGACCCTGATCCTTTTTCTCCCCAAGTCATATGTGCCGCGCTAACCACAAAAGATTGTCCGATATTTGTAAATTCCCCCTTTAAACGACCGCTAATATTTGCAGCATTAAAATCCACCATGGGTGCATTAAAATTGATTATTTTTCCATTTTTAGAAATAATTTGTATATCTTTGGTGCCAACTTTAAATTTTCCTTTATTTAAAGCAAAATCTAAATAATCTTGATAATAAAAATCAGAATTTACAACAGAGGCACAGACACACTCAAAAGCAAAAAGCATTAAAAAATATTTTTTCATTAATCTCCCCTTTTTTAGACAATGATAATTTTAGCACTTATTTACTAATATTTTAATTATATTTTTTTAGTATATATAATTGCTCATGTATATGAATAGCACGGTTTTTAAGATTACGAGAAGCTCTAAAAGTAGGATATTTTTGTTCTAAAATTTTACACTCACCTAAATCTTGCAAACGCTTTATAAAATTTTCTTTTTTAACAAAACCTTCACAATTATAAGAAAGTAAAATTATTTTTGCTTTTAAATCATTAATAAGCTCAAACAAAGCATTTTCTGCTTGTTTTTCCTTGTTAAAAATACTACGATTCCAATTTTTTGGTATACCAGAAACCCTTGAAATTTCACTAGGTTTTTGATAATTTGCAATTAAATTAAGCATAAAATAATTAGAGCTATAAGGATGCTGATTATAAGGTGGATCAAGATAAACCACATCGATATTTTCAAGCTCTTTGGCAAGTAAATTTGCATCCTTTTGCATCACTTCAAATTCACAAGCAAAATTCGAAAAAACTGGAATTTTAAGCTCTATTTCTCCTTGAATGCGTTTAAGTGCATTTTGTGCTTCTCCACCAAATTTTCCTATGCCATTTTTCCCTTTATAAAAACCCTTGAAAACTCCACTTGTATTAGAATGCACACTTGCTTCATAGATTAAAGGAGCAATAAAAAAATGCTTCAACTCTTTTGGAATTTCATTTTCAATTTTAACCCTTAAAGTGTCAAGATATTTTGCATTTCTAAGTGTGTAAAAAACGCGTTCATTTTTTTGGATAAAAGCTTCATTTTTTGGAGCGTAAAGCTCACTAATAAAGCCAGATTGGAGTTTTAAATTTGTGATTAATTTTTGATGATATTTTTTTAAATTTGTAATTAATTCTTTATCCTTATTGCAAAGATAACACTTATTAATAATTTTAGAATAATCCTCTAAATCATTTGCTATGATAAAATTTGCATGAGTTTTTGCAAAACGCGAAACTACGCCAGATCCACTAAACATATCGCAAAAACTAAATTTATCTTTATTTAGTTCTTTTTTAGCAATTTTAAAGCCTTCGTTTAAGAATCCCAAAAGTGCTCTTTTGTTTCCTAAATAAGTAATAATTTGATCTTTTAAAAAAGAAGGGTTTTCTTTCAAAATATTTAAACCTTTAAAAAGCCTATCTACCGAGTAGATCAGGCTTTTTTCGGAGTTACAAGCATATTAACATAACGCCCTTCAAAATTTGGTTCTTTATCACGATTAGCTTCATTTTCTATCATGGTCCAAATTTTTTCAAGCAAAGCTACGCCTGCTTCAGGGCTTGCCATTTCACGCCCTTTCAAAAACACACGAAATCTCACATGCTTTCCTTGTTCTAAAAATTCTAAAGCATGTTTTACCTTGTAATTGATATCATTTTGTGCGATTTTTACAGAAAGCTTGATTTCTTTTATATCAATTACTTTTTGTTTTTTCTTCGCTTCTTTTTGTTTTTTCTCTTGCTGATAGCGGAATTTTCCATAGTCCATAATCTTACACACCGGCGGTTTTGCATCCGCTGCTATCATCACAAGATCAAGTCCTAAGCGATTTGCAATTTCTAAAGCTTCATCGCTACTGATAATGCCATAAACTTTTCCATCATCGCCTATACATCTGATTTCGTCTGCTCTAATTTCTTCATTGAGCAATATTTCTTTTTCCTTACTCAAAAATGTACCTCACTCATTTTCTCCTTAACTAGATTGATAAATTCATCAAAACTAAGGTTTTTTTGCTCCTTAGCTCTGCGGTCTCTTAAAGCAACACTGCGTTTTACCACCTCATCATCGCCCAAAACTAAAATCATAGGTAATTTTTGTTTTTCAGCGGTGCGAATTTTTTTACTCAAACTTTCATTTTTTTCATAAATTTCGCTATCTACGCCTAAATTCAAAAGTTCTCTTTGAATCTCTTTAGCATAAGCAATGTGAGTATCGCTTATAGGCACGATCCCTACTGCTGTCGGTGCGATAAAAAATGGAAATTCTCCTGCACAATGTTCGGTTAAAATTCCTATAAACCTTTCAAAAGATCCCAAAATAGCACGGTGAAGCATTACAGGTTGCTTTTTCTCATTATTGCTATCCGTGTATTCTAATTTAAAGCGTTCTGGGAGATTAAAATCCACTTGTATAGTGCCACACTGCCATTTTCTTTTTAACGCATCAGTGATTTTAATGTCAATTTTTGGCCCGTAAAAAGCCCCACCACCTTCATCAATACCATATTTTAAACCTTGTTCATCTAAGGCTTCTTTTAAAGCTTTAGTCGCTGTGTCCCAAATTTCATCATCGCCTATAGCTTTAGCCGGTTTAGTTGAAATTTCCATTTCATAGCTAAAATCAAATAATTTCATTAAATTATCCACAAAAGCTAAAATTTCAAGCACTTGTTCTTTGATTTGGCTTGGCATACAAAAGATATGTGCGTCATCTTGAGTGAATTCTCTTACCCTAAAAAGTCCGTGCAAAACACCACTTTTTTCGTGTCTATGCACCACACCATACTCAAAAAATTTCAAAGGCAAATCACGATAACTTCGCACATCGCTTTGATAAATTTTAATGTGCCCTACACAATTCATCGGTTTTATGCCGTATTCTTGCTCATCAATTTGCGTAAAATACATATTTTCTTTATAATTTGCATAATGTCCACTGATCTTCCATGCATCAGCTTTTAAAAGTTCAGGCCCACGCACAGGTTCATAACCACGCAAACGATGGATTTTATAAAGCATTTGCTCTAGTTTTGATCTAAGTCTTGCACCATTACTTAGCCAAATAGGAAGTCCACCGCCTATTTCATCATCGAAAGTAAAAAGCTTAAGTTCGGTTCCTAGTTTTCTATGATCGCGTTTTTTGGCTTCTTCTATGATTCTTAAATGCTCTTTTAAACTCTCTTTATCCGCAAATGCTGTGCCGTAAATGCGTGTAAGCATTTCTCTTTTTTCATCGCCGCCTAAATAAGCTCCTGCTACGCGAGTGAGTGCGAAATTGCGTAAAAATTTGGTATTTGGCACATGCGGACCGCGACACAAATCTTCAAATTCGCCTTGCTTATAAATGCTTACTTTTCCATCAGGAATGCGAAGTAGCACTTCTTGCTTTAAATCATCATCTTTAAATTTAGCAATCGCTTCGCTTTTTGTGATTTCATATTTTTCTATTGTCTGCTTGGCTTCGGCTAATTCTTTCATCTTTTTTTCAATTTTTACTAAATCTTCTTCACCTATTTTAGAACTTACACGAAAATCATAATAAAATCCATCTTCTATCACAGGTCCTACGAAAAATTTAGCCTCCGGATATAAGCTTTTTATCGCTTGTGCCATTAAATGTGCACAAGAATGTCGTATAACTTCTAAACTTTGCTTGGAATTATCAAAGTAAATTTCTTTTAAATTTGCAGAATTCTTGCTTTGAGAATCAACTATTTTTTCATTATCTAAATATGCAATAATTTCTTTTTCCATAATTTTTAACCTTTTTAGCTCACTGACCCTGTGAGTGTTTATAAAGTTCTAATTTTAGCTTTCTAAGACTTAATTTTTTTTGAAATTCAGCTTATTTTTAAAAAAACTTAGAATAAATTTAATATTATTATTTACAGCTTAAACTCACTTCCAGCATTTAATATGCCACTATAATATAAATAAAAAAATAAAATACCTAATACTATTCTATAAATTCCAAAAGGAATAAAATCAAATTTTGAAATGAATTTTAAAAAGAATTTGATCACAACAACCGCCACAACAAAAGCTGTTACAAAACCTATGCTTAAAGGGATTAAAGAATCGGCATTACTAAGAAGTTCTGGCTCTTTATAAATACTATAAGCAGTAGCAGCTATCATCGTAGGAATAGCAAGCAAAAAGCTAAGTTCAGCCGCACTTTTACGATTAAGCCCTAGCAAAAGTCCACCAATAATACTTGCTCCACTTCTTGAAGTACCAGGAATCATTGCCAAAGATTGTATAAGTCCTATGCAAAAAGCTTGTAAAAAACTCACTTTTTCTAAGGAAGTTACTTTGTATTCTTTATTTTTATGTGCTAACTCAATAGCAATAAAAACGATACCGCCCAAAATCAGCATAGTAACCACTACATAACCATTAAAAAGATCTTTTAAATATTTATAAAGCACAAGTCCTATGAGTCCTGTAGGGAAAAAACCAATCGCGAGTTTAAACCAAATGTCAAGCCCTTTAAAAAGCTTACGCCAAAATACAAAAAGTACCGCCAAAATCGATCCAAGCTGAATGATGATCAGAAAACTTTTTAAAAAATCATCACTTTTAATGCCTAAAATTTCTGCACCTAAAATCATATGTCCTGTAGAAGAAACAGGTAAAAATTCAGTCAAACCCTCAATGATACCAAGTATTAAAGCGTGTAAATTTTCCATAATTTTCCTTAAAATAAAAAAAGAATTTTACAAACTTTTTTTAAACGCGACAAAAATATGAAAAATTTTCTAAAAATACAAAATCAATAATTAATCATTTCTCATAAAAATATTGCTTACAAGCCATTGCTAATTTTACTCCAAAAATTTGCCTAACTCCTTTTTCATCCAATCTTTCTTTATCATAAATCAAAGATCCAAAAGAAATACTTACAAAAGGCACTTCCATATCAAACGAGTTTTTATTTTTATAAATAGGATTATCTTTATTATTAAGTGCGTTAAATTGCTTTTTGCAGTATTCTATTAATTTCATTTCTTTATTGGCATATTTGTTTTCATTGTAAAAGTATTGCACTTTGCATTTATTAGCATCTTTATCATCAAAAAGTTTAAATTGCAGATAAAGCAGTTCTAAGTTTTGGGTATTCTTTTTTATATTATTGACAATAGATTTTTTTTCTTGCATTTGAGTATTTGTATCTAAATCTATTACAAAAATTTTATAGGCTTTAGCAAAAGCTTTAAAGCGAGATTTTATATCTTTTAGTATATTTTCTTTATCAAATTTTTCTATATCCAAAATAACTATAGGCTTGTCAATAAAAGCCATTTTTTTATAAGGGGTAAATTTTTGAGAATTAAAATAAGCAAAAAATACCACACCCTTATCTCTCCATTCGTCTTTGATGCTGTATTGATTTTTCCATCCACGACCTAACAATTCTAACCCACGAAAAGCTCTATTTTCTATAGTAGTATGGCGTATATATTCTTCTATATCTTCTTTAACATCAAAAACCAAATAAGATAAAATGATATAATTTTTATAGGATTCTTCTTGTTTTCTTACCTCATAATCAAAAACGATATCAAAATTATTTTTCAAAGCTTCTAGTTTTAACACCTCATTATCTTGCATTATTCCTTGTGTATAAGTGAAACTAAAAAACATTTTATCAATAAAAGCTTGCCCTTTTTGTTTATGCTTTTTTGGACATTAAACATTGGAGCGTATTTTAAAACACTTTCATAAAAATTGTCTTCATTGAAATTTTCTCTGTCTATAATAAAGCTGATTTTATCTATAGTGCTCTCTTTACCCACATAAACATTTTCAAATACTATTTTACCCTCATCATCACTCATAGCCTTTGCCACCACTCTATCAAAGCGATGATTATAAACATAAATTTCCTTATTTTTTAAAGCTTCTCCATTCTTAGCAAGAAAGCATTCATTGATTTCTATTTTTATATTTAAGGCATTAGCTATGGGTTGTATTCTGATTATAGTTGGATTTTTTTCTTGAGCTTCTTTATAACTTTGCTCATCTTTATCTAAATAATAAGGAAAACTTAGCATTAAAAGAATGGTTTTAAAATAAGGACTATTAATATCACTTATTTCTTTACAAAGCTTTTCTGCTTCATCTTCATTTAACACTCTTAATTCTATATATTGATGAGTGATGAGATAATTGATGATTTTGTGCATTTTTTCATCTAATTTTTCCTCTAAATATTTCTCTTTGGCTTCTTGTTTTTTTAATTCCTCATCTTCATCGCCAAAAAGTAAGTCATTAAAAAAACCCGCCACAAGTGTTCCCACTACTGCACCCACTATTGTCCCAACAATAGGAAAGCTTGAGCCTACAGCTGCTCCAGTTGCTGCACCTGCGGCAATACGAGAAAGTATGGATACACCAGCTCTAGCTGCGATATTAGATGCTACTCTTGAGCTAGCTATCTTGGTTGCAGCACTAGAAGCGACCCTGCTGGTTTGGGTTAAGGTTTGTTTGGCAACATGTTCACTAGATTTACTTAATGGGGTTTTATTTAAAACTGCTCCAGTAAGAATACCAACACTTGTTTCACTCAAAGCTCTTACATTGGATTTTCCTTCTGCTTTAGCCAGAAAAAAATTCAATATCCCAAAATTCACTACTGTTATTTTATAACGCATGGTTTTCCAAAATAAAGAGTTGGCATCTATATCTAAACTCTCTATCCCTTTTTTAAAAGCTTCGGTAGCAAAACCTTCTGTAATGCCTAAGGCATAAGGAGCAACATCTCCAAATACTCCTAAATCCCTTTTATCGCTAGGAGTACTTTGAGTTTCTTTAGAATAAAACTCTAAACTTCCATAAATACTTTCATTCATCCTTTTTCTCTTTTCTGAGTTCCATTGCTTCTTTAAGGAAAGTGGTATTAATTTCGTTATAACCGCTTACATGTGAAATGATTTTTTCAAATTCTTCATCACTTAAACTTAGCAAATAAGGCATTACATGAGGCTTTATAATGGCATTAACTTTTGTGTAAAGGCTATTTTCTATCCGAGAATCAGGATCAGTACTAAAAATAACATCGGGTTCGCGGTGTTCTTTAACTTTATCTCCAAAGGTGTATATCACTATATCTCCTGGATCTAGCATAGGTGCAAATGGCAAACTACGAGAATATACAAAAAAAGTTCCTAAAGGAAAAATCAAATCATTCTTAATATAATACTCAATCACAAGTTTTTCTTTTGTGACATAAATTCTTTTAATATTTGCCATTTGATAGATATTTTTTACAAGTATATACAACCCAAAAAGAAATATAACAAAAACTACAAACCATTTATAATCTATTTCTTTGTTAGGATTAAATAATCTAGGAAACAAATAAAGCGCAAAACATAAAA
>NZ_NFNY01000033.1 GCF_002179165.1 Campylobacter jejuni | reverse complement strand
GGGGGGGGGTATAGGCTTTTAGTCCTTGGCATAAGCTTTAATCTTTTGCTTTTAGGCTTTTTTAAATACACGAATTTTTTATTAGAAAATTTCAATGCTTTTACAAAAATAACCCATTTTGATTTTGACATTCCACTGCCACACATACTTTTACCTTTAGCCATTTCATTTTTTACTTTTCAGCAAATTGCTTTTTTAGTCGATTGTCATAAAAAAAGCAATGTAGGGGATTCGAAGGCAAAAAATTCTTATAAAATCGATTTACTAGATTATTCTTTACTTATCACCTTTTTTCCGCAACTCATCGCAGGGCCTATTGTGTATCATAAAGAAATGATGCCGCAATTTCACTCGCTTTTAAATAAAGAAAAGACTTTGATTGATTGGGAATTTATGGCAAAAGGCTTGTTTATGTTTTCCATAGGACTTTTCAAAAAGGTTTTTATAGCTGATAGCTTTGCTACTTGGGCGAATGCGGATTTTAATTTGGCACAAAATGGTGGGTCTTTAAACATCTTTGAAGCTTGGGCTACGAGCTTAGCTTATACCTTTCAGCTTTATTTTGATTTTAGCGGATATTGTGATATGGCTATAGGTTTAGCACTTTTCTTTGGTATTGTTTTACCGATAAACTTTAATTCTCCTTATAAAGCCTTAAATATAGCTGATTTTTGGAGAAGATGACACATCGCTTTAGGGAGATTTTTAAAAGATTATTTATACATTCCACTGGGTGGAAACCGCGTGAGTAAGATAATAAATTTAAGAAATCTTTTCATCGTAGCTTTTTTAAGCGGAATTTGGCATGGAGCCGGATGGGGCTTTGTGATATGGGGAAGCTTGCATGCCATAGCTATGGTAAGTCATAGAATTTATAGCTTTTGGGCAAGTGAAAAAAGCTTTTTAAATTCTAAAATTTACAAAGTATTTGCTTGGTTACTTACTTTTAACTTTATCAATATCGCTTGGATTTTCTTCAGAAGCGAAAATTTAAGCGGAGCAATGAATATTTTAAAAGCAATGTTTGGCATAACTTGGGTGGAACTGCCTTTGAAATTTTATAAAACACCTGAAGTTTTAAGAAATATAGGTGGAAATGATAAAATGGTTGGTTTTATTTTAATCTCTTTTATCATTTGTCTTTGTTTTAAAAATAGCATACATATGCTTAATCATTTCAAACCAAATATTAAAAATTTCATCATTATAATGCTCTTATTTTATATAGCCTTAATTACACTTGGCATTACTCCATATACTGAATTTATCTATTTTAATTTTTAAGGAAAAATAATGAATATTTATAAAAAATGGACTTTATTTGTTTTATTATTACCCATTCCTTTTGTTTTAGCATTAATGATTTTGCTTTATATTTATGATCCTTTAATGCTTTATCATAAACCCTATTTTAGAGAAAAAAGCTTTATTGACAATATAAGGTTTTCAGCAAAAGGTTTAATTGATAATGAAAATTTTAATTCTGTTATTATTGGTACTTCAATGACTGAAAATACTTCCACCAAAGAAGCAAATAAAAAATTAGATAATCGATGGATAAATTTATCTCTTTCAGGAAGTTTTATAAATGAAAGAGCAGTTATTTTAGACTATTTATTTAAAAAAAGAAAAATTTATGAAATTATTTATACTTTAGATGCTTTTACCTTGAATAATTCTATTGTCAAATCCACAAAATCTTTTGATTTTTTATACGATAACAATATTTACAATAATTTTGGAGTTTATTTTTCTAAAAAATTTATATTTTGTGCATTACGATTTTCGCAAAATTCAGAATGCGTAGGAAAAAAAGATTTAAACAATTTATTAAATTGGAAAAAAGACTATGCTAGTTTATATGGTGGATTTGAAAATTGGCTTATTTTTAACTCCAAACAAGAAATACAAAAAATAAAAGATATGATATTAAATGCACAAGATTTTAATCCAAAAGCAAACATCGATATTAATCTTAATAAAAATTATTTAAATACCTATCTTTTAATTTTCATAAAATCTCATCCTGATACACAATTTCATCTCATCATTCCAACATATTCTAGATTATTATACAGATCCTTATATTTAGAAAGAGAATATTTTAATAAAGACAGCATTTTATTTTCCAAATATCAAGTCGTTTTAAAATGGCTGATCAAAGAAACAAGCAAATATCCTAATGTTAAAATTTATGGTTTTGATGATTTAGCTTATGCCGATGATATAAGAAACTATAAAGATCCCGCACATTATAACATCGATATGAATTCCATGCAACTTGATGCAATTAAAAATGGCACGCATATCTTAACACCGCAAAATATGGATGAGTATTTTAAAACTATGGAAGAAAAGATTAGAAACTATGATTTAACCCCATTTGTGGAATTTATAAAGAAAAATGAAAATTTTAACATTGATTAAAATTATTCCATGTTTTGAAAAATTTGTATTTTTTCTTTCTCTTTGTCTTGCATTGATTTTGTAAATTTGCAAAACTCATCAAGATTTTGCGTTTTCAAAAAGGAAATATATTCATCTTTTTTATCACTTGGTATTACAATGGGGATAATATTTTGTTCCAAACAAGAATAAACTATCAATAATCTCCCTACCCTACCATTGCCATCACTAAAAGGGTGTATTTTTTCAAATTTAATATGAGTTTGCAAAATAATGCGAATTTTTTCATCCTTATTTTTAGCACAAGAAAATTGATAATACAAATTATCAATTAAATCTTTAAGCTCTAAAGGCACTAAATAGGGTTTTGTGGGTTCAAAATCCGCACCAATGATCAAATTCGGAGTGCTTTTAAATTTGCCATTATTATACATTAAATTATCCATTAAAATTTTATGGAATTCCTTAATAAGCTCGTTATTTAGTTTTTCTTTATTTTTTAAACTATCTACAAAAAAAGGTAAAATATTCCTATAGTTTTTAACCTCGAAATACTCCCTTTCGCTAACAGCTCTTGGAATATAATTATTTAAAATAATAGTTGCAGTTTCATTTTGGGTTAAGGTATTTCCCTCTATTGCTGTGCTATGATGTGCCATTCTAACACATAAATCAAGCAAATAATTGCGATTTAACAATAGATTTTCACAAAAATCATCCATCAAAAACTCTCATCTATAATCTGGCAAAGCACGTGAATGATTAAAATATGCATTTCTTGAATTCTAGCCGTATCATCGCTTGGCACAACAAGATTATATTCGCACGCTTCATTCATCATTCCACCACCTTTTCCGCTAAGTCCTATGCATTGTAATTTTAATTCCTTGGCTTTTTTAAAAGCTTCCAAAACATTAGGACTCTTTCCGCTGGTTGAAATGCCTATTAATACATCGTTTTCGCTTCCCAAAGCTTCCACTTGTCTTGAAAAAACAAACTCGAAACCATAATCATTTCCTATGGCACTAAGGGCTGAAGTATCAGTTGTGAGTGCAATTCCTGCCAAAGCTTTGCGTTCTTTTTTATACCTACCACTTAGTTCAGCTGCAAAATGCTGGGAATCCGCAGCACTTCCGCCATTTCCACAAATTAAAATTTTACCTCCGTTTTTAAGACACTCGCACAAAATTTCACCCACTCTAGCGATCTGTCCTTTTAAAATTTCACTTGCTTCTAAAGTTTTTTTATGTTCATTCCATTCTTTTTCTATTAAATCTATCATTTGTTATCCTTAATTTTTTCTATAATCTTACTCGTACTAAAGCCTTCTTCAAATTCGATTAATTCGACTTTTGAAACCAAATCAGCACCCACCACAAGCTTATCTTTATAATCAGCCCCTTTTACTAAAATATCAGGCTTTAAAAAGCTTATTAATTCAAAAGGCGTATCTTCATCAAAAATCACCACAAAATCTACAAAATAGAAAGCTGCAAGCATACAAGCTCTTTGAAATTCACAATTTATCGGACGACTTTCACCTTTTAATCTTTTTACACTTTTATCCGAATTTAAACCAACAATCAAAATATCACCTAATTTCTTAGCTTTTTCAAGATATTTTATATGCCCAAAATGGACTATATCAAAGCAACCATTGGTAAAAACAATCTTTTTATTATCTTTTCTTAAAAGTTTTAAAAGCTCTTCTTTGCTTAAAATTTTTTTCTCAAATTCGCTTTTTTTGTAACCTTTTATCTCATCAAAACTTACACTCACGCTACCTATTTTGCTCACCACGACAGCTGCTGCTTCATTGGCAATTTCACAAGCTTTAAAAATCTCAACCCCACATGATAAACAAAAGGCCAAAACCGCGATCACGCTATCTCCAGCACCTGTTACATCATAAACTTCTAAAGCCTTAGCCGGTGCGATTTGCAATTTCTCATTAAAAAGTGCAATCCCTGCTTCAGAAAGTGTGATAATAGAATACTTTAAATCAAACTCATTTTTAAGCTTTTTAATGCCATTTAAAAGATTTTCGCCTTCTAAATTCTCAAATTTCAAAGCTTCTAGGGCTTCTTTTTTATTTGGTGTTAAAAGCGTTGCACCGCTGTATTTGCTAAAATCACCTCCTTTTGGATCAATTAAAATAGGAATTTCCAATTCTCTTGCTTTTTTAATCAAAGCCTTACACACTTTTGGTGTTAGAACACCTTTAGCATAATCACTTAACACAACAGCTTTAAAATCTTTAACCTTTTCTTCAAACAAAGCAATAAGCTCATTTTCTAGCAAAATCTCACTTGTATCTTCTTCATCAAGCCTTAAAACTTGCTGATTATGTGCCATGATACGATTTTTAAAAGGGGTTTTGCGTCCAATTTGTGTCAAAAACTCGCCTTTTAAATTTGCTTTTAAAAATGAAGCGCTTTCATCATCTCCTAAAACTCCAAGAGCAAAAACATCAGCTCCAAGACTTTTTAAATTTGCATAAACATTAGCCGCACCGCCTAATCTTTTATCCTCTTTTTGTGTTTTTGCTACTAAAACAGGAGCTTCAGGACTCACACGCGAACAATCGCACCAAGTATAATTATCCACCATAAAATCACCCACAAGCAAAATTTTAGGCTTTTGTTTGCTTAAATTTTCAAGCATTCACTTCCTTTTCAAAAAGTCTTTTAATCTCATCTAAATAGTCTTTTATCCCCTCTTCAAGGCTAAATTTTGGTCTATAAGCAAAATTTTCATCAAGCTTAGCTTCTGTATGAAACTGATAAGCTTTCACATAAGGATTTGGAATGTATTCGCAAGGCAAATTTGTACCAAGCTCACTTTGTAAAATATCGACTATATCTTGAAAAGTTCTTGCTTTTCCACTTCCTACATTATAAACTCCACATTTTGCTTCAAGTGCTGCTAAATTTGCACTTATAACATCTTTAATATAAGTAAAATCTCTAAAAATTTTATCACTCCCTTCAAATAAACGAGGATTATGTCCAGCTAAAATTTGATGTGCAAATTGCACTACCATAGAAGCGGTTTTGTTTTTATAAAATTCACCTTTTCCATAAACATTAAAATACCTAAGCCCCACTATATGGGCTATATCGTAATATTTTTTCGCCATTTTATCCATCATAAATTTGGAAAAAGCATAAGGATTTTTAGGCTCTTCAAAACCTACGCGTTGCGGGCTTTTCGCATCACCATAAACCGAAGCAGAACTTGCATAAATAAGCTTTGCATTAAGCTCAATGCTGAGTTTTATAAAATCTTCAAAAGTGTTTAAATTTGTATCTAAAACTTTGAATTGATTATAAGCAGTTGTATCAGAAATTGCCGCTTGATGAAAAATAATATCGGGTTTAAAATCTTTAATTTTTTTAAAAGTTTTTTCATCTTTAATATCACCCACAAAAAGACTTCCATCAAATTCAAGCAAGTTCTTAAAATGCCCAAAACTTTCTAAATTCCCATTTTCTAAAAGCTCACCACTTCTCATTTTATCTATAATTAAAATTTCATTTTCTTCTTGAAAGCTAAGTGCTAATTGCGAACCGATAAAGCCTGCACCGCCTGTGATTGCGATTTTCATCTCTTTTCCTTTTCTTTAAAAAACTCTAAAATTTCTTTTAAATTTTCAAATTGTCTGAAAAAATTTCCTTCTTTTTTTTCTTCATTTACCAAAATCAAAGTTTTTATTTTTGCGTTTAATCCTGCTTGCATATCGCTTAAATTATCGCCTATGAAAATAGAATTTTCCAAATCCAAATTAAACTCATCTTTTGCTTTTAAAAGCATTCCGGCCTTTGGTTTTCGGCACTGGCAATTTTCTAAATGCGGACAATGGTAAATTTTTTCAATTTTTACATCCTCTTTAGCAAATTCATCAAGCATAAATTCACAAAGTTTAAAAAAATCACTTTCTGTGTAGTATCCTCTTGCTATGCCTGATTGGTTTGTCGCTATAAAAAGCAAATAATCTTTTTGCAAAAAATATCTACAAAGCTCAAAAATTCCTTCACAAAATTCAAAATCTTCAATTTTATGAACATATTTTTTATCGATATTTATAACGCCATCTCTGTCTAAAAATAAAGCTTTTTTTTTCATATAAACATTATAATATAGCTTTTTTAAAAAGAAAATAAACATTTTTCTATTTTTAAGAAAAATATTAAAATTAAAGATATATAATTATTATGCATTAAAACTTTTCAAGGAGAATATAATGAAAAAATTATTAGTAGTTTCTGCTTTAGCATGTCTTGGCGTATCAGCTTTTGCTGCTGATGGTGCTACACTTTTTAAAAAATGTGCAGTTTGCCACGGAGCAAAAGCAGATAAGGTTTATTTAAATAAAGTTCCGGCTTTAAAAACTCTTTCTTCAGCTGAAAGACTTCAATATATGAAAGAATATTCAGAAGGCAAAAGAAATGCTTATGGTCAAGGTGCGATTATGAAAATCAATCTTAAAGGCTTAACTGAAGAAGATTTTAAAGCAATCGAAGCTTATATCGAAACTTTATAATCTTTAGGCTTTCCTTTGAAAGCCTAGCTATTTCTTTTTTTCAAAGCTTCTTTTTTACGCTTTTCTAGTTCTATAGCATCACGCAAAGAGTCTTCATCGTCATTTAATGTTGTAAATTTATAATCATCATCAAATTGTTTAGTTTTAATACCCCAAAGCAAAGTAGCCAAAATAATAAAAAAAGCTAAAATTGAAACTCCTATCATCATCATAATTATACTATTCATTTTTTATCCTTAAAGCATTTAAAATCACAATTATACTACTAAAAGACATAGAGAGTGCTGCAAATAAAGGATTTATGAGTCCTAAAAATGCCAAAGGTATGGTACAAGCATTATAAATTAAAGAAAAAGCCAAATTTTGCTTGATAATCTTATAAGTATTTTTAGAAATTTTAATAGCACTTTTTAAAGAACTTAAATCATTTTTTAAAAGCAAAACATCGCTATTTTCGATTGCTAAATCACTTCCCTCACGCAAACTCATAGCCACAGCGGCATATTTTAAAGCTAAAGCATCATTGATTCCATCTCCTACAAATAAAACTTTTTTATCATGGCTCAAATTTTCAATAACTTGCATTTTAGTTTGTGGCAAACAAGCGGCCTTAAAAGAAGAAATTCCTAGCTCATCTGCGATTTTTTGCACTGCTTTTTCATTATCTCCACTTAATATCATCGTATTTATTTTAGCTTGTTTTAAATAATTTATAAGCTCTTTTGCACCTTCTCTTAAAACACTTGAAAATTCAAAATAAGCTAAAATTTTATTTTCACATACAAAAACAAAATGTGAATTTTCAAATTTTTTCTCACATTGTATGCCATTTTCTTCTAAAAATTTTACACTTCCACCCAAAAGCAAAGATTTTCCTAAAAAAGCTTTAATGCCCTTTGCTTGAATATTGCTTAAATCTTTAAAATCCAAATTTAAATATTTTGCATTTTTATTTTGTAAAAATTGTGCTACACTTTTAGAAATTGGATGGTTTGAAAGGGATACAAAACTATAAAGTTTATCTAAATTTAACTTTTCATCTAAAAAAACATCCACAATTTCTAAATGCGTTTTAGTCAACACTCCTGTTTTATCAAATACCGCCATATCGCACTTTGAAAGCTTTTCTACTATATTTGAGTTTTTAAATAAAATTCCTTTTTTTAAAGCTCTGCCTAATGCAACAAGATTACTTACTGGAGTAGCCAAAGCCAAAGCACAAGGACAAGCAATAATCAAAACAGAAATTGCATAAACTAATGAAATTTCCACGCTTTCTTTCATATAAAAAAACCAAAAAGCAAAACAAAGTAAAGCAAGAGTTAAAATGGTGCGAGAAAAATAAGCAGAAATGCTTGAGACTAAACTTTCAAGTCTTGCCTTTTTTGTACTTGCAAATTCTAAAAGCTTAATGATTTGATTAAGTTTAGAATCCTCATAAAGCTTGCTTACTTCATATTCTATGCTTCCATCTAGCACAATGCAAGCTGAATTTATAATGCTTCCAACACTGACTAAACAAGGCTCATTTTCACCACTTAAAGAAGAAGTATCAATGCTTGCTTCGCCTTTTTTACAAATCCCATCAATTAAAATTTTATCTCCGCTTTTAAGTAAAATCCTATCTCCTATACAAACTTTTTGCACTTCTTTGGGTGCAAATTCTTTGCCATTAAACACCAAAACTTCATTTTGCAAAAAGTCATTTAAACCATCTATAGTATCCAAAGCACGCTTTTTGCTAAGCATTTCAAGATATTTACCTACAAACACAAAACAAATAATCATAGCTACAGAATCAAAATACACTTCACCCACTCTAAAAAACATAGCCCATAAAGAATAAAGATAAGCTAAACTTGCTCCACTAATTACTAAAGTATCCATATTTAAACTATGCATTTTTAAAGCTTTAAAAGCACTTTTATAAAAACTAGAACCAGTATAAAAAAGCACGGGGGAGCAAAGTATAAATTCAGCAAAATTTAAAATATCTTTAGTGTCCTTATCCATTCCGCTAAAAAATCCCGCATATTTTGCCACCGCTATCCACATAATATTCATCACGCAAGCAATAGCAACTATAAGCTTAGAATAAAACTCTCGCTTAACCAAATCTGCTTTTTGAGAACTCTTGCTAGGATCATAGGCACTAGCTTTATAGCCTATGCTTTCAATCAAATTTAGAATTTGCACTAAAGAAATACTTTGCTCATCAAAAACAATGCGTGCCTTATGTGAAAGATGATTAATATCAAGCTCCAAAATTCCATCTTGTTTGGTTAAAATTTTCTCATTAAGCCAAACACAAGCTGTACACTCTATCCCATGTATCATAAGATAAATTTCACTAAAACCTTCTTTTGTCTTGGTGATAAACTCTTCATAATTTTTATTAAAAGATTCTAAATTTACAGGTTTTAAAGCTTTATTTCCAAGCCTTTCATAAAATTCATCCAATCCACTTTCATGTAAAATTTCCCAAACACTCTGACATCCTTTACAGCAAAAAAACTTACCTTTAAACTCTATCATTTGAGACTTTTTAAAATTTAACTTACAATGTTCACATTTCATAATCATTCTTTAAAAAAATATTTTCTATAATTATAAACAAATTTGACAAAAAGTGTATTTTTTTATTAAAATTGCATCTTAATTTACTGCAAATTACTACACAAAATTTCTTGCGAGGACTTATGGAAAAAGAAAAGAAACAACATCAAAGAACCCACATTCCAGTGGAAGGTTATAAAATTGAAGATTTAAAACTACTTGACTTAGAAGACTTGGTAAAAATAGCCAATGAATGTGAAATAGAAAACCCACGCGAATTTCGCCGTCAAGAACTTATTTTTGAAATTTTAAAAGCACAAACCAAAAAAGGCGGCTTTATACTTTTTACAGGAATTTTGGAAATTTCTCCAGAAGGCTATGGCTTTTTAAGAGGAATGGACTCGAATCTAAGCGATAGTGTCAATGATGCTTATGTTTCAAACTCACAAATTCGTAAATTTGCTCTGCGTGTTGGCGATATCGTTACCGGACAAGTTAGAGAACCAAAAGATCAAGAAAAATACTACGCACTTTTAAAAATTGAAGCGATCAACTATCTGCCTTTACAAGAAGCTAAAGAAAGACCTTTATTTGACAACTTAACCCCTATTTTTCCAACAGAAAAAATAAAGCTAGAATATGACGCAATGAAACTCACTGGACGCGTTTTAGATCTTTTTACTCCTATAGGCAAAGGACAAAGAGGACTCATTGTTGCACCACCAAGAACGGGTAAAACAGAACTCATGAAAGAATTAGCTACAGCCATTGCTAAAAATCATCCTGAAATGCATTTAATTGTGCTTTTAGTCGATGAAAGACCTGAAGAAGTTACTGATATGCAAAGATGCGTAAAAGGAGAAGTTTTTAGCTCTACTTTTGATTTACCTGCTTACAACCATGTTCGCGTAGCTGAACTTGTAATAGAAAAAGCCAAAAGAATGGTAGAAACTGGCAAAGATGTGATTATCTTACTTGATAGCATTACAAGACTTGCAAGAGCTTATAATACTGCAACACCAAGCAGCGGTAAAGTGTTAAGTGGTGGAGTAGATGCAAATGCACTTCATAAACCAAAACGCTTTTTTGGTGCTGCTAGAAATATAGAACATGGCGGATCTTTAACAATAGTTGCAACTGCACTTATTGATACAGGATCAAGAATGGATGATGTGATTTTTGAAGAATTTAAAGGCACTGGAAATAGCGAAATCGTATTGGATAGAAATATTTCAGATAGAAGAATTTATCCGGCTATTAATATCATAAAATCAGGTACTAGAAAAGAAGAACTATTACAAGGAGTGCCAGAACTTCAAAAAATTTGGGCGATTCGTTCTGCTATTTCTCAAATGGACGATGTGGAAGCGCTTAAATTTTTATATTCAAAAATGCTAAAAACCAAAGATAATATAGAACTTTTATCTATTATGAATGAGTAAAAATGCTCCAAGCACTAGCAATTAAATACAGACCTAAAACCTTTGATGAACTCATAGGACAAAAAACAGTAAGCACGAGTTTAAAATACGCACTCAATCATAATCGTTTAGCTCATGCTTATCTTTTTTCAGGTTTGCGTGGAAGTGGTAAAACTTCAAGTGCGAGAATTTTTTCTCGTGCTCTAGTTTGTGACAATGGACCAAGTGATACACCTTGTGGTATTTGCAAACAATGCCTTGCTGCACTCGATGGAAAACACATTGATATCATAGAAATGGATGCCGCTAGTAATCGCGGACTTGAAGACATACAAGCTTTAATTGAACAAACCAAATATGCTCCTTCTATGGCAAGATTTAAAATTTTTATTATCGATGAAGTGCATATGCTGACCCCGCAAGCAGCCAATGCTCTTTTGAAAACCTTAGAAGAACCACCAAGTTATGTGAAATTTATATTAGCAACCACAGATCCTTTAAAGCTCCCAGCAACGGTGCTTTCAAGGACTCAACATTTCCGCTTTAAACAAATACCACAAAGTGAAATTTTAAATCATCTTAAAGAAATTTTAACCAAAGAAAATGTTCATTTTGAAGAAGAAGCTTTAAAATTTGTAGCAAGAAGCGGAAATGGATCTTTAAGGGATACTTTAACACTCTTAGATCAAGCCATTATCTTTTGCCAAAATGATATAAGTACTACTAAAATTACCGATATGCTTGGCTTTTTAGATCCTGTAAAAATTAAAGAATTTTATCATGCTATTTTAACCAAAAACAAAGATAGAGTTTTTAGCTTTTTAGAAGAACTTAGAGATTATGAAGCCTCAAGTGTGATCGATGAAATGCTTTTTTATCTAAAAGAAAGTTTTTTTGCCAAAAGTGATGAATTTTCGACTCTTATTTATGAAAGATTTTTCAGAATTTTATCACGTGCTAAAAATCTTATCTGCGATGATGATGGCTTTACACTTTGCGTAATGGCTTTTATGATGATGGAAGCAAGCCATTTAAAGGAAATTGATGCGCAAATTAATGAAATTGAAAAAAATCTTACAAGTGCAAATTCTAATCTAGAAAAACAAGAAATAAAAACTGCTGTAGTGCCGCCTATAGAAATTCAAAAATCCCAAATATCTAAAAATGCTTATGAAATTTTACTTGAAAAAATTTATGATAGAGATTATACTCTTGGAGAATGCTTTAAGCAAAGCACCAAATTTATAAGCTACGAAAATGAAATTTTAACCATCAGCTCTAATGCACAAGGAAATCATCGCGATACACTTAATAAAGGTTTTAAACTCATTCAAGAACTCTTCAAAAATCATTTTGGTGAAAATGCAAAAATTGTTGTGCAAAAAGAAATTGTCATAGATGAAAGCAAATTACAATCTCTCACTCAAGAATTACCTCAACAAAATATTGAAACACAAAATTCTACAAAAATAGATCTTAACTCCTCTTTTAACGAGCTTAAGCAAGGTGCAAAAAAATTTGATCCCATAGAAGATACCAAAAAAGCTCTAAGAGATTGCTTTGGGGAACCAAAAATTCAAACTATATTAGATTAAAAATACTATTTAAGACTGATATTATCTTATTTTAGATAAAATCCTTTTTGATAAATATTTCAAAAAGGAATAAAAATGCAAAGAAGGGATTTTCTTAATGGAATGGCTTTAGCAGTTGTTGCTGGTATGACACCTTTGCAATTGCTTTACGGAAAAGATAGTAAGATAGAAGACTTTACTAAAGAATATTATCCACCTAGCCTACTTGGATTAAGAGGTAGCAACAACCAAAGCTACGAGTATGCTCATATGTTAAGAGATGGAGATGAATTTGACTTTAGTAGCATTAAACCTAAAGAAAGCTATGATTTGGTAATAGTAGGTGCTGGACTTAGTGGATTAGCTGCGGCTTGTTTTTATCAAGAAAAATTTGGAAAAAATAAAAAAATTTTAATCCTTGATAATCATGATGATTTTGGAGGTCATGCTAGACGCAACGAAATTCAACTTGATGAAGATACTATTTTAAGCTATGGAGGGAGCGAAAGCTTTCAATCTCCAAAAGCACTTTACTCTAAAGAAGTGATAGGACTTTTAAATTCGCTCGGGGTGAATATAGATGAATTGGCCAAACGCTTTGATGTCGATTTTTATCCTGATTTAAAACTAAGCAGAGGAGTATATTTTTCAAAAGAAAATTTTGGAGTAGATAGGGTTGTTAATGGAAATCCTAGAAAAGTAATTTGTGATGATATCCCAGACTCTAAAAATAATGGAAAAAGCATTGAAGAATTTATCAAAGATTTTCCTATGGGTTCTAAAGATAAAAAAGATCTAATTGCACTTTTTAAAAGCGACAAAGATTATCTTAAAGGTATGAGCAAAGAAGAAAAAGAAGAATACATAGCCAAAACAAGCTATAAAAAATTTCTAGAAGATAAAGTAAAACTATCTAAAAAAGCAATAACATTTTTTGAAGGTATGACGGATGATTTTTTAGCCTTGGGTATAGATGCGACTTCTTGTGAGGATGCCAGAATTTCTTTTTTACCAGGTTTTGATAAATTAGGACTTGATCCTATTGAAGGAGAGGCTTTAGCCGAAATGGAAGAACCTTATATTTACCATTGTGCTGATGGAAATGCGACTGTTGCAAGATTAATGGTAAGAAAATTAATTCCTGAAGTATCAAAAAAAGGTAAAGATATGGATGATATTACCTTAGCTCATTTTGACTATTCAAAACTTGATAATTCTAAAAACAAAGTTCGTTTGCGATTAAATAGCACTGTTATTAATGTTGAAAATACAAAAAATGGAGCCTTGATAAGCTATGTTAATCAAGGAAAAAAATATAGAATAAAAGCTAAAAATGTCGTTATGGCTAATTATAATAGTATGATTCCTTATATCATTCCTAGCTTGCCTAAAGAACAAAAAGAAGCTTTAAGTAAAAATGTAAAAACATCTTTATTGCATACTAAAGTTATCATAAATAATTGGGAGCCTTTTATAAAACTTGGAGTTCATGAAATTTATTCACCAAAAATGCCTTATGCTAGGACAAAACTTGATTATCCAGTTGATATGGGTGGTTATCACCATCCAAGGGATCCAAAAAAACCCATATGTGTTCATATGGTTTGCTCTCCTTTAGCTTTGGCTAACATTCAAGGAATTGATCTTGAAGGGCTTGATGCTAGAGATAGAGCTAGAGTGGGTAGAAATTTATTATTTACTATGAGTTTTGAAGATCATGAAAAAATCATCAGAGATCAACTCCAAGGTATGCTAGGTGGTGCAGGTTTTAACCATGAAAAAGATATATTAGCCATTGTTGTAAATCGTTGGGGACATTGTTATTCTTATACAGAAAATAGTCTTTATGATGATCCTAAAATCGCAGAACAAACTAGACTTACAGCCAGAAAACCTTTTGGTAATATTGTTATAGCAAATTCAGATTCAGATTGGTCAGCTTACATGCATTCAGCCATCGATCAAGCATATCGTGCTATTAATGAAATTAAGGCTTAAATTTTTTTAAGCCTTAAAGAATTAAGCACCACACAAAGCGAACTAAAACACATAGCAAGTGCTGCTAAATGCGGACTTAAAGTGATAAAAGGCACAAAACCTGCTGCGATAGGAATGCAAAGAATATTATAAAAAAATGCCCAAAAAAGATTAAGCTTGATGATATTTTTTGTTTTTTTAGCAAGCTTGAAACACCAAGAAATAAGCCTTAAATCATCTTTCATAAGTATAAAATCTCCAGCATTTTTAGCCAAATCACTCCCTTCTTTAAAACTCATGCTCGCACTAGCTAAATTCAAAGCTGCAGCATCATTTACTCCATCGCCCACAAAAAGTGAATTTTGCTTATGCTCTTTAATAATTTTTAATTTTTCTTCAGGCAATAAATCAGCCTTAAATTCTTTAATATTAAGCAAATTAGCTATATTTTCAACACTTTTTTCATTATCGCCACTTAAAATAATACTTTTAATATGTTGCTTTTCTAATTCGCAAACAAGATCTTTTGCCCCATCTTTTAAAGCATTTTTCAAACTCACGACGCCTAAACATTCATTATTTTTAGCAAAATATACACAAATCAAAGCTTCTTTTATATTTGTTAAAAACTCATTTGCTTTATCTAAATTTGTAACTTCATTTTCTTGCATAAAATTTAAATTTCCTAGCAAATACTCTTCATTTTCTTCCGTATATTTTATACCTTTACCTATAAAAATTTCACTCTCTCCTTTTAAAGCCCTATTTTTTAAATTAGAAGCATTATAAATAGCTTTTGCGATAGGATGAGAACTCATACTTTCAATTGATGCTAATTTTTCAAAATCTTTGGTGTTTAAATTATGCTTATAAATCTCTAAATGATTTTGCGTTAAAGTGCCTGTTTTATCAAAAAAAGTGGTATTGATTTTATTTAAATTTTCCAAAGCGGCAGGATTTTTTATCAAAATAAAATTCTTAGCCGCCGCACCTTGTGCCGTGATTAATGCAATAGGTGTTGCAAGTCCTAAAGCACAAGGACAAGAGATTAAAAGCACTGCACAAGCATGCAAAAAAGCAACGCCCATATCAACTTTTAAACTCCAAAATACAAAAACCACTAAGGCAAAAAAAACTATCGTAGCAACAAAATATTTAGAAATTTTATCCACTGAATTTTCTAAAGGAGTTTTGATATTTCCGGCCTTAAAAACCAAATCTTTAATCTGCTCTAAAGTGCTATCCATAGCTTTTTTGCTCGCTTTGATATGTAAAGTGCCATTTAACACAATAGAACCAGCCTTTACCTCATCATTTTCTTTGACACCACTTGGTAAAAATTCCCCATTTAAAAAGCTCATATCAAGCTCGGCACTACCCTTAAGCACTACCCCATCAATAACTATACTTTCACCCTCACCTACCACTACTACATCGCCAATCTTTACAAAAGCACTTGAAATTTCACTGAACTCCCCTGCTTCATTTAAAATTCTTGTTTTTTTAGTATCAATAGCATTGAGTTTTTTTTGATAATTTTGTGCTTTAAATTTAGCATTCATTTCCAAAAATTTCCCCAAAAGCACAAAAGATATAATCATCGCAGCACCACTAAAATACAAATGTTTTTCATTTTCAAAAAGATTTAAATAAATACAAAAAGAATACACAAAAGCACTAAGACACCCCAAAGAAACCAAGGTATTCATATCTAAATTTAAACTTTTTAAACCCTTAATTGCGTGAGAGAAAAAAGCTCTACCGCAATAAAAAATCGCAAAAAAACTCAAAAACATCTGTATATTTTGACTTAAAAAACTCGTATCAAACATTTCAAAATACATAATCAAAGCACTTAAAACTATGCTTAAAAGTAAATTTTTGCGTAAAGAGATGAGTTCTTTTTTACGATATTCTTCTAAACTTTGTTCATCTTCTAAAATTTCAAAACCTAGACTGGTTATTTTGCGTTTAATCTCTTGAATTTTTTCATCATTTTCAATTAAAAATACTCCACTAGAATTTACATAAGAAACGCTCGCATCACTAACTCCTTGAATCTTTTTGCAAGATCTTTCTATAGCATTAGAGCAATTAACGCAAGTCATTTTTCCTATTTTTACACGAAATTCTTGCATTATTCAATCTTTTCTAAAATTTCAAAACCAAGTTCGCTAAGCTCTTTTTTGAAACTTTCTTCTTTTGTTTTGTCTAAATTTATGCTTAAAATTTTAGGATTTTCATTTAAATCTACCTCTATTTTTCCAAAATCATCTTCTAAAGAATTTTTAATCAAATTCACACAATTTTGACAATTGATATTTGCAATCTTAAATTTCATCTTTACTCCTTTTCAATACAGGCTGTATCGTAATATGTCCTATTTCAAATTTCTCTAATAGTTTATGAGATATTTGCTTAGAAAGCTCTTCAAATTCTTTTAAATTTAAAATATTAACCCTTAAATGCATGGAAGCAACTAACATTTTATTAGTGATTTGCGTAATATGCAAATCCACAACCTCATCAACTCCATGCTCTTCTAATAACATCTTACGCACTTCATTAGTATCTACAGGAGAAGTTTCGAGTAAAATATTTGTACTTTGTTTAAGAAGTATAATAGCCCATCTTATAAGCAAAAGAGATAAAACAATAGCCAAAATAGTATCGACATAAACCACTCCTGTAAAATACACCACAATACCACCTATAATCACCACTAAAGATCCAAGCAAATCACTCATCATATGCAAAAATGCAGATTTCATATTGACATTTTCCAAATTCGCACCCTTAAACATCATAAAAGCATTAATTCCATTAACCAAAAATCCTAATATTGCCACTATAATCATCGTTTTAGCATCAATACTACTTGGATTTATAAGCTTTTCTATAGCTTCATAAATGATAAAAATAGCGGATAAAATAATAGTCAAAGCATTAACAAAAGCCACTAAAATTTCCAAACGAAAATAACCAAAAGTTTTTTGATCATCCTGCCATTTTTCTATAACAATAATTGCTAAAAAACTCAAAGCCAACGCAAAAACATCTGAAAACATATGTAAAGTATCGCTCAAAAGTGCAAGAGAATTAGAAAGCAAAGAATAAATAAATTGCACAAGCATCATAGAAAAAGTCATCAAAAGAGAAATTTTAAGTATTCTTTTATCTACGCTTCTTGCATCAGCATGAGAATGACTGTGATGATGATTGTGTTCATGAAAATGAGAATGTTCGTGATTACAAGTCTTTTTTAAAGGCTCGTGTGATAAATATTTATACATTTTAATCCTTTTTAATTTTATATATATTTTAAAAAATAAAACCAAAATAAAGATTAATTTTTGACCTAATAGACACATAAAAATTTAAGAAATCAAAAATTATTAATCATTTAATCTTATAATCCATAACATGAAAACCCAATGCGATAAATGTAAAAGTACCAATACAACTAAAGCTGGATTTAAACAACTTTCAAATGAGAAAGTGCAAAAATATAAATGCAACCAATGTAAAAAATTCTTTACAGGAATGGAAAAATTTCATCGCTTAGATGATGATACAAAAGAAAGAATTTTAAAAATTTATCAAAGACAAAAAGATCAAAGAGAGGTTGCAAGAATCTTAAACATAAGCCTTGCAACTGTGCAATATCATCTTAAAAATTTAGTTTTCTCTTATTCTAAAATCTAAAACACTAAAAATCAAAAAGCTCACCTAGCCAACTTTCTCGTTTTTTCTTCTTATAATAATGATCTTGATTATAAGATTGTTCATTGTATCTTGTTTGAGGTCTTGAAGCTTGAGTAAAATTTGTTTGAGCTGGAACACTACGCTCTATAATTTTATCAAGTTCTCCGCGATCAAGCCAAACTCCGCGACATTTTGGACAATAATCAATCTCAACTCCACTTCTATCACTCATGGTTAAATCAACATTACAAACAGGACATAGCATTTGTTTTCCTTTTTAATAAAATTTTTAAAATTATAATAAGAAAAAATAAACAAAAATCAATGCTTTTTAGCGTGTCTTGTCATCATAAAACTTTGCTCAAAAAATATAAGCAAAGTAACGCTTACCCCGATAGCCAAAGCCAAAGTTACTGAAAGTGTGGTAAAAAGATAATCAAAAAATTTGACTAAAAATTCAGATTTAGCTTTTAAATCATCACTGCGTATAAAAGAAATAAGATATAAAATTGCCTTATAGGCATAAATTCCAGGTATCATAGGAATAAGTGCAGGAAAAGCAATAATTTCAGCAGGAGTTTTAATCATTTTAGCCAAAACAATACCCAAACAACCCACACAAAAAGATGCTACAAAAGTAGCTATAGCTAGAGTTTGAAAATGAAAATATTCTAGTAAAGTAAAACGAAGACCATGGGCAATGGCTGCTAAAATTGCCGATAAAATTAAAGTTTTTAAAGGCGGATTACAAGCATAAGCAAAACCAAAACCTGCCACAGCTGCAAAAAACATATCTTTTAAAATAATTTCAATCATCGCAAAATTCCAAAATCAGAAATACTAAGCGTCATATAAATTCCAAGTGCAATACAACAAATCAGTATCGCTACACTAATAATACGACTTAATCCCATCAAAATATGATCTTTTAATATATCAATTACAGAATTAATAAAAAATACACCAGGGATAAGGTATAAAATACTAGAACCAAGTGCAACATCAGAAGTTTGTGTATACCCCATATCCAAACCAAAAAATACAAACCAAGATGAAATAAAAGCACAAAGAACATATTGAATTCTTAAATCTATCTTTGCTTTAGTAAGTGTAAATCTTAAAATCAATCCTAAAAAAGTCGCAAAAAATACCAAAACTCCAGCACCAAAATCGCCGCCGAATAATCTACAAAAAGCTGAATTTGCAATAGAAACCAACAAAAGATTAAGCATATAAGAATACTTTCGTTGATAACTAATTTCATCAAAAAGCATTTTTGCCTTTTCAAGGTCATATTTGTGATCATATATTGCCCAACTTAATGCACTTAAATCAAAAATGAGTTTAAAATTAATATGAGCATGATTATTGGGTATAACATAGGTTCTTTGTATTGAATTATCTTCAATATCAACGATATTTAAAGTGATGTGATGAAAAAAGAAATTAATGTTTATTTCATATCCATAAACTTCAGCTATTCTGCCAACACATTTAGCAACTCTAGCTGTGTAAGTTCCAGCACTCAATAATGTTTTAGCATAAGCAATCAAAAAATTGGTTAAACTTTGAATATCAGGTTTTTGCATATTTGTAAAATCTTTAAAATTAATTTTTTAAATAATTATAACAAAATTTTAAAATACAAACAAAAAATTTAATTCTTTCTAAAAGGCTTTCTGATTTTAATATAAACTAAACTTGCCAAAATAATAAAAATAACAATAATAATAAAAATTTGATTTAAATAAGTCTTAATAAGTTCTTCATTTTGTCCTATATAATAACCTAAAAACACAAGAATACTTACCCAAATTGCACTTCCAAGTGCTGTAAAAAATACAAAATTAAAAAGTTTCATTCTGGCCAAACCTGCCGGCATAGAGATGTATTGACGAATTCCAGGTAACAATCTGCAAGTAAAAGTAGAAAACTCGCCATGCTTATTAAAAAATTCTTCAAATTTAGCAAATTTAGCTTCGTTGATACCAAAATATTTTCCCCATTTCAAAACAAATGCTTTACCCCAAAAAAAGCAAATATAATAATTAATCAACGCTCCAAGAATTGAACCAAAAGTTCCACAAATTATACAAAGAAATAAATTTAACTCCCCTTTGTGTGCCAAATATCCAGCCGGTATCATTACAATTTCACTAGGAAAAGGTATGAAACAGCTTTCTAAAGTCATTAAAATAATAATACCTAGATATCCTAAGGCACCAATATTTTCAACAACAAAGTGAAAAATTTCTTGCATACTTAACCCTAAATTTTACTTTTATAACTCGACAAAGAGGTAAAAGCTTTTTATCTCTTTGTTCTTATATTAAATATTATTCTTTACAAATTTTAATATCAATTATCTTATCATTTTGACGGATAGAATCTAAAACTTCTAGGCTTTGTTTGTCTTTTGGATCAATTTGTCCAAAAATTGTATGAACTCCATCTAAATGCGGTTGTGGACTATGACAAATAAAAAATTGCGATCCGCCAGTATCTCTTCCAGCATGAGCCATGGAAAGACTACCGCGTTCGTGTTTGTGTTTTTGATTATCACACTCACAAATAATTTCATATCCAGGTCCACCCACGCCATTTCCATAAGGACAACCACCTTGTATTACAAAATTTGAAATCACACGATGAAAATTTAAATCTTTATAAAAACCTTCATTAGCCAAATTTGCAAAATTACAAACTGCCTGAGGTGCCTCATCTCCAAAAAGCTCTAATTTCATTGTACCTTTTTCAGTTTCTATTAAAGCAAATTTATATTCATCCACTCTGCTTGTATCAATTGTTTTAATCATTTTTTCTCCTTATTCTATATTCGTATAAACTGCTTGTACATCGTCATCATCTTCTAATTTATCTAAAAGCTTTTCAATGTCACCAAGCTGCTCTTCGCTAAAATTTACAGGATTATTTGGGATATATTCAAGCCCTGCTTTTTTAAGAATCAAACCCTTATTTTCAATCGCCAAACTTAATTCTCCAAAAGCAGTATAATCTCCATAAATTACAAGCTCTTCTTCATTTTGATCTAGCTCCTCAAGCCCTGCGTCAATTAAATCAAGCTCTAATTCTTCTAAATCTCCACTAAATTTTTCAACATGGAAAACCGCTTTTCTAGAAAACATAAAACCTAAAGATCCATTTTGTAAAACTTCTCCGCCATTTTTACTAAAAATCGCTTTCACATTTGCAACAGTTCTAGTAGGATTATCTGTCATACATTCAACTATTACTAAAGCTCCATGTGCCGCCTTACCTTCATAATGGATATTTTTAATATCTGCACTATCTTTTCCACTTGCTCTTTTTATCGCCGCATCAATATTATCTTTTGGCATATTATTTGCCTTAGCGGTTGCAATGGCTGTGCGAAGTTTTGGATTCATATCAGGATCGATTCCACCTTCTTTAGCGGCCACTTGTATGGCTTTAGCAAGTTTAGGAAAAAGCTTACTCATCTTATCCCATCTGGCTTCTTTAGATGCCCTTCTGTATTCAAACGCTCGTCCCATAATCTCTCACTTTCTTAAAAGATTTCTAAAGTTAAAAGTATAAAACAAAAAGGCTAATTAAAGCTTTAAATGATATGATTTTATCATTTATTTTTTAGGAGAATTCACTTGAATATAGCCAAAAAAGATCTTTTTATTGCTTGGTTTTTTTTAATCACTGCTATCATTTTTGAAGTTTTAGGCACCAGTTTCTTAAAATTAGAAAATCAAATTTTAGGCTACGCATTTATGGCTATTTTTATAGCTTTTTCTTATTTTTTTATGGCTAAAGCAGTTAAAAAAATTCAAATAGGAATTGCTTATGCTGTTTGGGAGCTTTTAGGAATTATTCTCATACTTTTAGTTTCTTTCATGCTTTTTAAAGAAAGTTTAACATCAACCCAAATTCTAGGTATCATTCTTTCTATCATTGGAATTATTATGATTAATATTGGTGAAGTCAAAGAATAAAAAATGTATATTTTTATTATCATTTTATCAGCCTTGCTCGATATAGTAGCAAATTTATTACTCAAGAAATCTCAAGGTTTTAAATATAAATTTTGGGGATTTTCTGCTATTATTAGTGCCATACTTGCCTTTTTTCTACTCTCTTTTTCTTTAAAATATGTTCCATTGAGCATTGCTTATTCAACTTGGGGTGCTATAGGAATTATCGGCACTTGCTTAGGTGGATGGATTTTATATAAAGAAAAATTAAATAAAGTGGGTATTTTAGGTATTATTATTGTATTAATAGCTGTATTTTTGCTAAATTCTTAAACCTACTTTTGCAAGTAAGTTTAAAGAGTAACCAATACATAAACAATAGAAGCTACTATGGTTGGAATTGCATTTCTTTTTGCTAATTCCATAGGATTTACTTTAGCATATGTTGCACAAATAATTGCAGCACCAGCGATAGGAGACATGCTTCTTCCAAGTCCTGCTACAGCAGTTATTGCAGAACCCAAATGCATAGGATCTAAACCAAAATTATCTGCATGAATAGTCACTGCTTGATTAAAGCTAAGTGCCGCAGCATCTCCGCTTCCTGTAATGAGTGCTAAAACAAAAGTTCCCACGCTTCCAGCAAAGCTTGCTATATTTGGATTTTCTTTCATAAAATCTATAATTTCAGCCACAAATCCAATAGCTTTTAAACCTGCAACAAAAATCAAGGCACAAGTAATAATCCCATAAACATGAGAAAATCCTTCTCCCATACCTGCAAAGAATTTTTTTACAATATCACCGCTTTTTACAGATCCCATAGAAGCAATAAAAGCCAAAAAAGCACCAAATATCATAGCATAAGAAATTTTAATTTCAGGCATTTTCATACCTAATAAATTTTGGTAAAAATCTTGAAAAATAGTTAAATGTGAAATAATAAGAATACTTACAGGAATAATAGGCACTATGGCTTTAAATACATTAATCTTAAAATCCCCCCCCCCTGTGCTTTCATCTTCTTCTAATTTATAACCTTTATATTCTTTTAAATATAAAGCTACAAGCATTAAAAGCAAAGCGACAATCACCGCACTCATACCAAAATAAAATGCTTCATAATGCACAACATCAATTACTTCTCTATTGCTTACCTCTGAAACAATGATAGTTTGTGCATAACCAGGATTTAAATTTGCGCTTCCATAAGTTCCCAAAAACACAGTTGAAGCCGCCATAGCAGGATGAACACCCATTCTCATCAACAATGGAATAATAATCGCTCCAACTGCCGCAGAACAACCGCTAGAACTCGTGATTGAAATATTGATAAAAGCTGTAATCAAAACTGCACCAGGAACCAAAAATATACCAGCATGTTTTAAAACGCGTGAAAGTGCATAAACTAAATGCTTATCACATTCTGTTAATTTTAAAACATAAGCAAAACCCATAGATGCTACTATAGGTTCAATAACCTTGGCATTTTGCATGGCTTTAGTAAAAGCATGAAAAGCATCAAAAGGCTTTAAAGCTATCAAGCACAAAATAAAACCGCATACAAATAAAACCATACGCGATTCATATTTTTTAATAAGTAGTATTATCATTGCAATAACAACAAGACAACCTAAGATATTTAATAAAATTTCCATATTTCTTTCCTTAAATCTTGAAAATGATTATTAACTAATCTTAGACTTAATAAAATTAATATTGGCTTAGAATTAAGGGCAATAAATAAAAATGCTTAAGAAAGTAAAATTAGTGTGTATAAACGAAACTTTTTGAGAAATATTCTCAAAAAGTGATTTTAATGTGTCATTTTATCTTTTGCTTCAATCCCCATTAAAGCAAAAGCAGTTTTTATGCTAAGCGCTACCAAAGCAAAAAGCTTAAGCAAATCATCTTCATTTGAAGATCCTACAACTTTATTTTCATTATAAAATTTATGAAAATTAGCTGCCAAATTTTTAAGATAATCAGGAATTTTTTGTAAAGCTCTTGCTTCAAAAGCATCACTTAAAATAGCTTTTAAATTTAGAGCCTCAAAAAGCAAGTTTATTCCATCCTGATTTAAGCTTTGTAAATTAGCACCGAGCACATCATCAATTTTTTTACCTGCCTTAGCAAACACTTGATGAATCCTAGCATGAGCATAGTTGATATAAAATACAGGATTTGAACTATCCTCTTTTTTTAATTCGCTTACATCAAATTCTAAATGCGTATCGCATTTTTTACTTAAAAAGATGTAGCGTAAAGCGTCGCTTCCTATTTCATCTACAACATCACTCATTAAAATAAAATTTCCAGCCCTTTTGCTCATTTTATAAGGCTCTCCATCTTTAAGCAAGGAAACCATTTGTGCCAAAATAATTTCAAGATTATCAGAATCAAAACCTAAAAATTCCATAGCCGCTTTCATTCTAGGAATATAGCCGTGATGATCTGCACCCCATATATTAATGCATTTGCTATAACCACGACTCATTTTATCCTTATGATAAACAATGTCTGCAGCCAAATAAGTTCCGCGTCCATCTTCACGAATAATCACGCGGTCTTTTTCATCGCCTTTTAAAGAAGAAGCAAGCCAAATTTTGCCTTCTTTTTCATAAGTGCCTTTATGTTCTTTTAAAGATGCTAAAGTTGCTTCTAAAGCATCATAATAAGATCTTTCACTCGCATAAGTATCAATTTTAATTTTCGCTTGTTCTAAATTTTGCTTAATCAAAACAAGCATTTTATCTTTAGCCCAATCCGCTAAAACAAGGATATTTTCTTCTTTAAAAAATTCTTTATCAAAATTAGCAAAAGCTTCTTTTGCAAGTTCAGCAATATAATCGCCTTTATAATACTGCTCTGGATATTCAACATTTTCTTTTAAAATATTTTCTTTAATACTTAATAAAATAGAAAGCCCCAAAAGATAAATTTGATTCCCTGCATCATTTACATAATACTCTGTATCAAATTTATAACCTAAATGCTTTGCAACGCGTGCCAAAGTATCGCCAAATACAGCACCTCTTGCATGTCCTATATGTAAAGGACCTGTTGGATTTGCACTTACATACTCTAATAAAAAGGTTTGTTGTTTAATCTCATCTTTAGCAAAATCATTAGGATTTTTCAAAGCCTTAGTTGCAAGCTCATTTAAAAAAACTTTCGAAATTCTAAAATTTAAATACCCATTTAAGGCTTCCACTTTTTCAAAACAAGAATGATTTTGAAATTTCATAGCCAAATCACCCGCTATAATCATAGGTGATTTTTTTAATTCTTTAGCTAAGGAAAAAGCTAAAGGACTTGCAAAGTGTGCTAAATTTTTATCTTTTGGATTTTCAAGTATAAAATCACACTCTAAAACTTTTTTAATCTCATTAAAAATAATATTTTTCAAAGATTAAACCTTAGACTTTTTTTGTTTCATCTATATTTACATCAGCACTAGTGTTGCTTGTTGTACTTTGTTTTTCCTCGATTTTTTGTGTGTTTTTCGCAACTTCATCATCGTTACTCATTTCATCTTTAAAAGTTTTTATACCTTTGCCTAAACCTTTGGCTAATTCTGGAATTTTTTTTGCTCCAAAAAGCAATACAACAATCAATAAAATAATCAACCAATGACTAGGACTTGTCCAACCACCCATTTTATTCTCCTTTGTTCCAATTATTTTGTATTTGCTCTAGATTTTGCCCTTTGGTTTTAAATTTATGGGCGATTAAAATTGCTCGTAATGCTTCGTAACTTTGTTCTAAATTATCATTAATAATAAGATAATCATACTCTTCAAGCTCTTTCATTTCATCACTAGCATTTTGTAATCTTTTTTCTAGTTGCAATATTGTATCAGTATTTCGCTTAATAAGTCTTTTTTTTAACTCATCTTTATCTTTAGTTGTAACAAAAACCGAAACAAGCTTATCCACTAATTTTTTCCTAGCTATTTTAAAACCCTGAACATCTATATCAAAAACAACTATTTTTCCATTATCTAGGGCATCTTGAGTATGTTCAAGTGAAGTGCCATAAAAATTTTCATGCACTTTTGCCCACTCCAAAAAATGATCGTTTTCTATACCTTGTTGAAATTCATCGTGTGAAATAAAATGATAATGCACGCCATGCTTTTCATTTTCTCTTGGCAAACGCGTTGTTGAAGAGATAGAAAAATAAAGTTCTTCTTGAAATTCTTCAAAAAGCCTTTTCAAAAGAGTCGATTTTCCTGCTCCGCTAGGACCTGAAATCAATAACACAAAGCCTTTCAATTTTTATCCTCGTTAAAACTTATATTAATATTTATATTCATATTCATACCCTTAAGTGCTGCTTTTAAAGTATCGTCTTTAATGCTTGAAGTGATAGCACCTGCGATGCTTTGACTTAATTCATTAACAATTTCATCGCCAGTATTATTTCCTTTTGGAATCTGTTTTTCTTCACTTTCATAAACAGACTCTTCTTCTTTAACTTCCTCGACTAATGCTTTTTCACCTAAGGCTTTTAAAATATCGTTTTCTTTCAAGTCATCAAAATCATTTTCACTAGATTGTTCGTTTACATTTGGCACTACGACTTCATCATCACTAGCACCTAAACTTTCATCATCTAAAATAGGCTCACCTTTAAAATCTTCTAAAATTTTAACACTGTCATCTTCTTCAATATCATGCTCAAGCTCATCAAGTTGTGCCAATTCTTCTTTGATTTGATCTTGAGTGCTTAAATTTCCAAGTTCAGCTAAATTATCCAATTCATCTAAATTTTCTTCATCTTCTACAACAGGTATAAAATCTTCTGCCATTTCTTCAATGTTTTCTTCTGCTTGACCTAAAAATTCTGCATCTTCAGGAATATCATCAAAACTAACCTCTTTTTCTTGTTCTTCGACAATAGGTAAAGCTTCATCAGAATTTAAATTTTC
>NZ_NFNY01000091.1 GCF_002179165.1 Campylobacter jejuni | reverse complement strand
CAAAAAGTAAATTTATATAAAAAAATAGATAAAATTATTATTAAAATAAAACTTTATTAATTTAAAATAATTTTTATTTTATAAAAAATAAAGTTAATAAATGAGAATTTTTGTAACATTATAAAAAGAAATTTATTTTGCAAAAATACAATTTTATAATTCAAACTAATGTTTTGCTGTTTTTTGTTAAGATTAACACAATAAAAACTATCTTAACAAAAGGAAATCATCTTGGAAACTTTAAGTCAAACTTTTGCAGAAAGAAAACCTCCCTTGTATAAACGCATACTTAAAAGTTTAGGTTTTTGGGTAATTATAGGCATTATTGCTGGTATTATTTTAGGCTACATGGATAAAGAAATGGCCATTGCAAGCAAACCTGGGGTTGATTATTTTATCAAAACCTTAAAAATTCTTATTGGACCTATTATTTTTGTTACTTTAGTTTTAGGTATTATCAGCCTTGAAAGTTTAAAAAAAGTTGGCAGCATAGGAGCTAAAGCGGTAATTTATTTTGAAGTTGTAAGCACTTTGGCACTGGCAATAGGTATTTTTATGGCAAATGTAATGCAGCCCGGTCACGGGATGAATCTTGATCCAAATCAGCTTGATACTAAAAGTGTTGAAAAATATATTTCACAAACCGCGGAAGTTAGCGCTAGTTCTGAAATTATGCATATTTTAAAAGATGCTATGCCAACTGATATTATCACTCCTTTTACAGAAGGAAAAACTATACAAGTTCTAGTCATTGCTATTATCACTGCCTTGATTATTTCATTGATGAGAAATGAAGATAAACAAGCCATTCAAAGAGTTTTTGAGGTCGCTCAAAATTTTGTTTTTAAAATTTTACAAATTGTGATGTATTTTAGCCCTATTGCAGCTTTTTCTGCTATGGCTGTTCTTATTGCACAATACGGCTTAAGCTCTTTAATTAATCTTGCTTATTTGTTATTGGTAATGTTAATCTCTTGTCTTGTATTTATTTTTGGAATTTTAGGCATTATTTGTTACCTTGCTAAAGTTAATATCTTTAAATTTATGCGTTTTATTGCCAGAGAAGTTTTGATTGTATTTGCCACAAGCTCAAGCGAATCAGCCCTTGCCCCTTTAATGAGAAAACTCGAAAAAGCAGGTCTTTCAAAAGCTACAGTCGGTCTTGTTTTACCAACAGGATACAGCTTTAATCTTGATTGTACCAATATTTATTTAGCAATGAGCTTAATTTTCCTAGCACAAGCTTTCAATGTAAATTTAAGTCTTGCACACGAAATCAGCATTTTAATCGTTTTAATGATAGCTTCAAAAGGAGCAGTTGGAGTTACTGGATCTGGATTTATAGTCCTTGGAAGCACTTTAGCAGCTTTAGGAAATATGCAAATTTCAGAGGCTAATGCCACTTTAGCACAAGTTTTACCAGTGGCTGCCATAGGTGTACTTTTGGGTGTAGATAAATTTATGTCTGAAATGAGAGCAGTTGGAAATCTTTGCGGAAATTCTGTTGCAGCTTTGATTGTTGCTATATGGGATAAACAAATTGATTGGGAAAAATTCCGTTACGCTATGGATAATCCAGAAAAATTCCGTAATGCCGGTATGAACTAATGTGTTCTCTGCAAGAAGTCATAACGATTGACTTCTTCTAGGACATTCTCTTTTTTTCTAAATTGCTTTAAAAAATTTTCATTAAAATTAAAACTAAACCCTACTTGCAATATAGTATCATCATTATTTTCATGCATATTATTATAATCACGATGCAACAAATTTAAACTAAAAACACTATAAGGCGTATAAGATACTTGATAGTTTGTTTTTTCACTATCTTTGCTAATATCAAATATAAAAGCATTGTAGGTAGGGATAACAAAACTCACGCCAAATTGTAAATTTTTTTCAGTCTCATTTGGGATATAATAATTACTATAAGCTTTCATAAACTGATTATAAGCAAATTCAGCCCCAAAACTTTTATTTTCTTTTTGTTCTCTTTGTTTATCAATAAATCCATTAAATCCAAATAAAAAATCATCTTTTTCATAACGATTAATCAAGCCCCCAGAATAATTATAATTATCTTGTGCTACAAAAAGTTCTTTTTGAAAAAGCAAAGAATTATTCTCTCCCTCATAAAGAGAATTTAAATTTCTAAGCTGAATATTTTCATTTTCAAAATCTAAATTTCCATCACTTTTGTCAATGCCATTTTTATTTTCTAAAGCATTAGACAATAAGCCATTTAAAGCACTTTTAAAATCCATATTTTCTTCTTTAATCTTTGGTGCTTTTTTAACACTTTTAAAATCAAATTTCTTCCAATTTTTGTTATTTTTTAAAGCACTATCTAAATCATTGGCATTTAACAAAGAAAAAAACAATATAAAATACAACACACCTTTCATTATTCATTTCCCACCTTTTAGCAAACTTTAAATATTATAAAAAAACAAAACAAATAAAACATTATTTCAAACAAATAAATTTGCATTTTAAATCTTATAAGAGTATAATAAAATAAAAAAGGCTTATCTTATGCAAAAAGATAATATCATTGCATTTTTTATATTTATTCTTAGCATTATTCTTTTTATCACTTGGGGTTTTAATTATATATCACAACACCAGCTCATACTTTTTTTACTTGCTTCAATTTTTGGAATCTTCATGGCATTTAATATAGGTGGAAATGATGTAGCAAACTCTTTTGGAACAAGTGTTGGAGCTAAAACGGTCACCATCAAACAAGCTTTAATCATAGCCGCTGTTTTTGAACTTAGCGGTGCCATTTTTGCAGGCGCAGAAGTAACCAAAACCATACGAAGTGGAATAGTTGCCTTTCCTAATCAATTTGATCCTATGCTATTTGTTATTATTATGCTATCAGCTCTTTTGAGTTCTGGACTTTGGATTTTTATTGCTACAAAAAAAGGTTTGCCCGTATCAACCACTCACAGCATAGTTGGAGGAATCGTTGGTGCTAGTATTATGATGGGGCTTTTAAAATTTGATGGAAGTCAAACCTTATCTATGGTTAAATGGAGTGAAATTTTAAAAATAGCCTTATCTTGGGTTATTTCTCCGCTTTTAGGTGGGATAGTAGCCTATCTTATTTATTCTTACATTGATAAAAAAATATTAAAACCTTCAGAAAAATTAAATGAAAATTTAAAAGATATAAAAAAAGATAGAAAAAAATTCAAAGAAGAATATTTTTCACAACTAAAAAATAAATCCGTCCAAGAACAACTCAAAGAACTTTCAGCTATAGTATTAGACGATGAAGATCAAGACAATAATTTTTACAAAAATAAAATTAAAGAATTTAAAGATAAGGAAAAAGATATTGACATTTATTCTGTATTAAAAACACATATGCCAATTATTGCTTGTATTGGAGCAAGTATCATCAGTGCTATGTTCTTATTTAAAGGTTTAAATAATGTCAATACTTTAGATATTTTACAAAATTTTTGGATTATAGGAATTTTAGGAACTATAAGTTATGTTGTAACTTTTGCTATTGTAAAAATTGTCAAAAAAACCGAACTTAACAAAACTACCGATAGACTTTTTGCCTGGTTTCAAATTTTTACCGCTTCTAGTTTTGCTTTCTCCCATGGAGCTAATGATATTGCTAATGCTATTGGTCCTTTTGCGGCCATTTTGGATGTTTTAAAAAATAATACAATCAATACAAACTCCCCTGTCCCTTTCGCTGCTTTAGCCATGTTTGGAGTAGCCTTAGTTATAGGACTTTGGTTTTTAGGAAAAGAAGTTATTACCACCGTGGGATCAAAATTAGCTACTATACGCCCCACAACAGGATTTAGTGCAGAACTTGGAGCAAGTATAGTAATACTTTTAGCAACACAATTTGGAATTCCGGTAAGCTCTACGCACATTTTAATCGGTGCGGTTTTAGGTATTGGCGTGTATAATAAAAATGCAAATTGGTTGATGATGAAACCCATAGGATTAGCTTGGATTATCACTTTACCGGCTGCTGGGATTATGGCAGCATTTGTATTTTTGGGATTTAAAATGGTTTTAGGAATTTAAAATTACAAATGCTATCTTAAAAATTAGCATAAATAGATTAAGTCGAAAAATAAAAACTATTTAGAATAGTCAAAAGTATAATAAAACTATAAGTAAAATAAAGTAAATATTTTTTGTTTTTATAAATTCCAAAAAGCCCTAGTAAAGATAAAAACATTACAGTGCTTTCAAAACTATAAAAATCTAGTAAATTATCTTCGTCTACATAAAAACCTTTGCTTTTTTGGGGAGGGTTCTGAGATAAAAAGCATATAACAATCAATGAAAAATACAATCAAATAAAAATCAAAAAGATAAAATTTAATGCAAAAAATTCTCTTTTATGCCAAATAAAACTCAAAATTCCAACCACACAACAAAGCAAAGGAAAACTGTAAGAAAAATGCATTAAAACAAAAGGCAAATCCCTGCTAGAATCTAAAAAGATTGCCATCCAAAAACAAATTAGCAGAACATAAAATACCAACAAAAGCCACTTTGCTCTTCGAAATTTTAAAACAAACAAGGGCGTAAGTATAAAAAAACCAGATAAATTGCTAGAATTCTACTGGCATTTTTAGAATATCACCCTTAATCATATGCATTTTGACTTTTCCAAAAAGTTTATCGTTAGCATAAAGTGAATTTTTTGGCACAAAATTTTCTTCATTCTCATCAAAAAAAACCAAATTTGCTTCTTTGCCAACTTCTATTATTCCACTATTTAAACCTAAAAATTCACTAGGATTTTTGCTTGTAAATTTACAAAGTTCTTGCCAATTTAAAAAACCCTCTTTTATCAAAAAAGTATAACAAAGACTTATAAATTCGTGCACACTATGAATCCCAAAAGCCGCTTCATCAAAAGCCAAATCTTTTAAGGAAATCGATTTTGCACTATGCAAAGAACTCAAAAAATTAATTTTCCCCTGTTTTAATGCTTGCTTTAAACCCTCTTTATCTTCTTTGCTTCTTAAAGGCGGATTTAATTTTGCCGCTGTATTAAAATCTAAACAAGCACTATCATCCTTGATTAAATGATGTATGCTAACAAGCTTTAAATTTTCATCATCTAAAAGATCGATAGAACGCCTTAGACTAAGTAAATCAAAAATCACTCTCACTCCATAAAATTTAGCCACTTCTTTAATCTTAGCCACTTCACTTGTTTCAGCCACTTCGCTCATTCCAACAAGACCTAATTCAAAGCTTGTTGCACAATCATTCATTACACCATTATCATCAAAATCATTATCACAACATCTTATGAAAATGCTTTTTTCTTTCATTAAAGCGTATTGCATACTCACACGCAAAATATTAGCATTATTTAAGCTTTCAAGCTCTAAAGCACAAGCTCCTTTGTTTAAAAGTGTGGCTAAATTTTTAAGTTTATTTTGTTTATCTAAAACTCGCACACTAGGAAAAATTTGTAATTTTTTAGACTCTAAACTTCGCAAAAAAAGTGAATAACTTTCCTCATCAAAATCCATACAATCACGCAAAACAATTGTGCTTATCCCACCTTTTAAACATTCACTTTCTAAAAGTTCTAAATTAGCCAAAGAAAATTTATCATTTTTTAAATTTACACACAAATCCACAAAAGATGGTAATAATGTCATTCCCTTAGCATCTAGCATTTCATCTGCTTCATTATCTTCTAAATTTATGCCTATTTTTATAATTTTTCCATCTTTAACTAAAAGATCCCCTAAATCTTTTCCATAAATCTTTGCGTTCTTAATTAACATTTTACACCTCTAATTATCTTTGGCTTTTAGTAAATTTTGCACTGCTTTTTTGATGCTTTTTCCTTCAAAAATTTGCACCACTTCATTCACTATAGGGGTATAAATTCCTTTTTCTTTTGAAATTTTTTCTATTGCAAAAGCCGTTTTTACACCTTCGGCAACTTCGCCCAAATCCTTTAAAATTTCATCAAGTTTTTTATTATCCGCTAAAGCTAAACCTACGCGGTAATTCCTTGATAGCACACTTGTAGCAGTTAAAAACAAATCCCCTGCTCCACTAAGTCCTAAAAAAGTTTCTTCCTTAGCACCAAAAAATTTACCAAAACGATGCATTTCTATAAGTCCGCGAGAGATTAAAGAAGCTCTTGCATTATTGCCAAACCCTAAACCATCGCTTATCCCACTCGCAATAGCCAAAACATTTTTATAAGCACCACAAATTTCAGCCCCACGCACATCATCATCTACATAAGCTTTAATAAAATCAGGAAAAAAACTTGCAAATTCTTTACAAAGCGTCCCATTTACACCGCTAATCATCAAAGCACAAGGAAGTTTTTGCGTCACTTCAGCTGCAAAAGAAGGGCCGCTTAAAACGCAAAGTTTGTCTTTATCCACAAATTCACTAAAAATTTCATCTAAAAATTTACAAGTTGAAGTTTCTATACCTTTTGAAGCAATGAGAATTTTTTGCCCTTTATTTTTAAAATTTTGTTCAAGCCAAGAATGAATTCCTTGAGAACTTAAAGCAAAAACCAAATATTCACAATTTAGTGCCTCATCTAAATCCACAAAAAAAGGTATTTTTCGCTTTGTGCGAGAAGTGATAACACAAGCATTTTTAATACTCATTGCACTATGTAACGCACTACCCCACTTCCCTGCACCGATGATTGCGATTTTCATTTAACCAAGCTTTGCTTTTAGAATTTCATTAACCTTAGCAGGATTAAACGCTCCTTTGCCCTCTTTCATCGTTTGCCCCACAAAGAAACCAAAAAGCTTGTCTTTTCCACTTTTATATTCTGCGACTTTATCGGCATTTGCATTCAAAATTTGATCAATCACCGCTTCAATAGCCGAGTCATCACTTACTTGTTTAAGTCCTAATTTTTCAATTGCTTCATCAATTTCTATTTCAGTATTTTCAAAGACAAAAGCCAAGACATCCTTTGCTGCTTTAGCACTGATAGTGCCATCTTCTATACGTTTGATTAAGTTTCCTAGTTTGCTTGCATTAATAGGAGAATTTTCTATGGTAAGCTCTCCTTTTAAAAGTCCCATGAGTTCAGTATTTAGCCAATTTACACAAAGTTTAGGATTTAAATTTAGTGCGATTAAGCTTTCAAAAAAACGACTCATTTCAAGCGAACTTATCAACACTTCAGCATCACTTTCTTTAACACCAAGTTCATTTATATAACGCGTTTTTTTCTCATCTGGAAGTTCTGGAATTTTAATGTCTAAAAATTCATCTTTTAACAAAACAGGTAATAAATCAGGATCAGGAAAATAACGATATTCCGCCGCTTCTTCCTTACCACGCATACTTCTTGTGACTAAATTTGTCGTATCAAAAAGCCTTGTTTCTTGCACCACTTCTTTATCATAAGTGCCATCTTCCCACGCCTCGCTCTGTCTTTTCACTTCATATTCTATAGCTTTTTGGATAAAACGAAAAGAGTTAAGATTTTTAATTTCTACTCTAGTATAAAGCTTAGTGTCACCCTTTGGTCTTATGCTGACATTTGCATCACAACGAAAACTTCCTTCTTGCATATTTGCATCTGAAATATCTAAAAAGCGTATAATAGAATGAAGTTTTTTAAGATAAGCCACAGCTTCATCACTACTTCTAAGCTCTGGTTCGCTTACAATCTCAAGCAAAGGTGTTCCAGCGCGATTTAAATCTACTTTAGAAAAATCATTCTCATGGATATTTTTACCCGCATCCTCTTCTAAGTGTGCTCTAGTAATGCCTATGCGTTTATTTTCGCCATTTACATTGATAAAAAGTTCGCCATTTTCCACTATAGGAATATCAAATTGTGAAATTTGATAAGCCTTTGGCAAATCCGGATAAAAATAATTTTTTCTATTAAAAATACTTTTTTTATTTATGGTTGCATTCACAGCTTTTCCAAAAGCAACAGCCTTTTTTACTGCTTCTTCATTTAAAACAGGTAAAGCACCAGGCAAGGCCAAGCAAGTAGGACAAACATTGGTATTTGGAGCTTCTCCAAAAGAAGTCGCACAAGAACAAAAGATTTTTGTTTTGGTATTTAATTGAGCATGGACTTCAAGTCCTATAACTACTTCAAACATTGATTTTCCTTGATTTTTTAGATTTATTTTAACATTTTTTTCTTTCAAAAAGCCTTTATGCTAATAAATATTTTCTCAAAAACACAAAACTTCATTGCAAAAAATTAAGAATATAAAGAAGTATAGAAAGCAAAGGGAAAAACTTTCCCTTAAGAGTAAAAGATTAATGATTTTCCTCAATAGTAGTAGCACCCGCTAAATAAACATAAGTCAAAATCATAAAAATAAAAGCTTGTAAAAAAGCCATAAATGTTAAAAGTACATAAGCAGGAAGTGGTGCTATATAAGGAACAAGGGCTAATATTACCGCTAAAAATAAATCATCACCTTTAATATTTCCAAAAAGACGAAAAGATAAAGAAACAACACGAGAAAGATGAGAAACAATTTCAACAGGAAACATTAGCGGTGCAAGAATTTTAACAGGACCCATAAAATGAGCAAAATATCTTACAAAACCTTGAGCTTTGATCCCTTCAAAATGATAATAAACAAAAACAATAATAGCTAAAGAAAGTGTTAAATTTAAACTTGCTGTTGGAGCATGAAAACCAGGTATTATCCCTATAATATTGCTAAAAAATACTATTATACCCAAAGTTGCTACAAGTGGAAGATATTTTCTTGCACCTTCTTCATTTCCCATAGTGTCGCGTCCCATTGATAAAACACCCTCTAAAAAAGCTTCGCCCAAATTTTGCACACCACGCGGAATGGATTGCATAGAATGAGTAGCCATTTTAGCAAAAATAACAGCAATTAAGGCTACCAAACCTATGTGAAAAAAATAAGAAAAAGTGTGACTTGGATCAAGCAAAGAGCTAAACAAAAATAAATCTTTCATAATTTCCTCAATATTTTTTTAAAAAGTTGATTCTATCATTATCTTGCTTATATTTTAATGAAAAAGTATAACTTTTTCTATACATCTAAAATAACCAAACAAAGCTAGAAACTATTTCACTCTCAAATTCATTATTACATTACTTAAAAAATATTTTTCATTAGCCTTTTTTTTATCTTCTAGATTTTGTGAAAAATATAAAATTTTTATATTTTCTTGTGCTAATTTTTCCAAAATATTAATAATTTCAAATTTATTTAAAACCTGAAAATCATTTATTAGTCTTAAATAAAGCTCTAAAGAAGAAGAAGTTAAATTCATTTGATTTATCTTTATTGCCTTACTTATTTTTTCATCAATGCAAAATTTACCATTTTTTAAATAAAAATATTTTTTCAAATTTTCATCTTTTAATAAAATATTATAAAAATTTAAAAGACTATTTTCATTATTTAAATCCAAAAAATTAAGATAAAAATTCTTTTTTTCTAAAGCTAATTTTAAAGAATTTAAAGAATCAAAAACATGGTTAAACCTTGGATGATTCATCAAAGAATAAACTATATTTTCATCTGGTTGTTTTTGCGTAATTGCGTATTGCAATAATGGATTTTTATAAGCAGTGCTGCTATTTATAAGTACATTAATACAAAAAGTATCTTTGCTTGTTCTGTCAAGTTCAAGTAAATGCAAAAGGGTATCTGGAATATAAAAAGCATTTAAATTTAAATTCAAATATTTAGCATAAGTATTATGAAAAGAAAGTTCTTTGTCATAATTTAAAACATTTTCTATATTTAAATTAGAAAGCGTTATTCCACCTAAACTTACTATACCTAGATTTTTTAAATTCTCTAAAGCCTTTCTTTTTTCTAAATCAATTTTAAGTATTTTTTGCATTTTAAATCCTTTAATTTGTATTATAATTTTTCACTCCCTAATACCCTTTTCATAGCCAAATTTTAAGATTTTATTTCTTAAATCCTCTGGAAAGTTAGCTCTATATATAGCAGGGATTCTAGGATCAAGTTTGGCGTCCAAATCTCCTTTTTTGTAAAGAAAATCTAATCTTTCAGGAGAAAAATAATAAGGCGCATTAGGATAGCCTTGAGGAGGAGTTAAAGCTGCGAGTTTGGCATGTAAATAAAGCTCTTCTAAATAAATTTCTACATCTGCTTCACTCCAGTGATTGGGCAAATCATAACTATAACTTCTTACAGAACCTTTTTTATAAGCATCTATTTCTTGGTCAAATTCCCATCTACTTTCAGGAGTAGAATCCACATCTCTTGGATCTTTATATTTACCCTTTCTAATATTGCCTAACATTGTTCTCATTACATCATTATCAATATCGTAAATAAAATCATATTCATTTGGATCTATAATCCATTCTGTAGAGATTAACTCATCTAAAAAAGGAAGCATTCCGTATTTATCATAAGGAGGATTTTTAGCAAAGTCTTTTATAAGTTGTTGTTTTAAAGGGTTTTTATGTATTCCATATAAAGGGCGATACAATCTTTCTAAACACTTTTCATCTCCTAATTGCACTCCAAGCCAAAGAGCTTGAAAGGCTCTTGATTTTAAACCTGCATCACCAATATATACGGCTGCATCATAAAAAGCCTTTTTATTACCCAATATACCTAAGCAAAGTTGATACTCTCCTGCAATTAAATTAGAATATATAGTATTTGCCTTAGCACCAAAAGCTCCATAAGCTCCATGTTCAAAAGCATTTTTATAAAGCTCTTCACTGCTATCTTTAAGCTGGGCAAAATAAAATCTATCATCAAATACTGTATCTTCTATTTTACGTGAATAAACATATAAACCCCAATAAGCATCCCCTAAGTCATACTTTTCTATAAGCTCTTCATAAATCCTTATGCTTCTATAATTAGCATTTAAAAATTCATTGATTAATTTATCCAATAAAGCTTCATTGTTTTCATCTTGATCTAATTTACCTATAATGGCTCTAAAATAATCTTTTGAATATCCAAGCTCTGCTAAAGCAAGTCCTGCTTTATAATCTTTACCCTGTTCGTAAACATAGCTTAAATTCTTAATAGCTTTTTGAAAAAGATCATATCCTTTATAATCTAGTCTCTTAGCTTCTTTATAATCTTTCATACCTTCTTTATAAGCATCAATAAATCTTTTTTCTTTAGGTCTTTTAGGTCTTATTAAGGCACTATCTTTTAAATCTATGGGAGTACATACTAAGCCACTTCTTTTTACTAAATAATTATATCTTCCTTCTCCATCTAAAGAATGATAATAAGCTTTTTCTGCTTTAGTCCAAGGAGCAATAGCTCCTTTGATGGGATCTTTTAAATAGATCTTTTGCCAATCTTTAAATTCAACTAAAGTAGAAGCTTTACCTGTATGAAACTCTGGATCTAAATACTTAGGCTTATAAGATTTTTTATAAGGGGAATTATCGACTATATTAACAGCTTCTAAAAGGGCTTTGGTGTATTCTTTGGTGTATTTGCCAGTTTCATCATCTTGTTTGCTGAATAAAAATTCATTGGTTTTTGTGTTAAAGTCTATGCCTACAGCATTAGGTGCATAGACTGTTTTAATATCTTTGTTGGTATCTTCATTGTTATTCATATCATCTCCTTTGCAAGCATTTAGGGTAAAAATCAGTAATAAGGCTAAAAATAATTTATTCATTAGTAAGGCCTTTGTGTTATGAAATACAATGATTATATTTAATGAATTTATACAATAAAATTTTTATAATATTCTTTAATTCACATTTTTAATATTTTATTTTGTAATAAATTAACATTATTTTGCACAATAAAAGCAAAAAAGATAAAAAATTATAGCAGTATTAATTAGATAAAAACAACAAATTTGAATTTTATAAAAATTAAAACTACAATAACACCATTTCACATCCACTCTAACACCTCTCTTAAATCCTTAGCTACAAAACATTTAATATCTATATTTTCCATAGGCTTAACGGGGATAATGGCATTTTTAAAATTTTGCATTTTTGCTTCTTTTAAGCGCGCATCAAGTGAAAAAACTTCTTTAATTTCCCCATTCAAACTAAGCTCTCCTATAAAAACACTATCTTTACTTAAAGGACGATTTTTAAAACTTGAAATGATAGCTGCAACTACCGCTAAATCTGCTGCTGTTTCGCTGATTTTTACCCCACCACTAACATTGATAAAAACATCATAATGCCCTAAAGGAATTTCAAGTTTTCTTTCAAGCAAAGCAATTAACATATCTAAGCGGTTTTTTTCATAGCCTGTGGCACTTCGTTTTGGGTAAGCACTTTCACAAACCAAAGCTTGAATTTCCAAAATCAAAGCCCTACTTCCTTCCATTACCACGCTTAAAGCACTTCCGCTTATAGCCTTACCCCTTGAAAAAAATCTATTAGCTATATCTTTGGCACTAATAAGCCCTTTAGAAGTCATTTCAAAAATCCCTACTTCACTGATATTTCCAAAACGATTTTTAAAGCCCCTTAAAAGCCTGATTTCTTTGTTTGCATCCCCTTCGAAATAAAGCACTACATCCACCATATGCTCTAAAATTCTAGGCCCAGCAATAGCGCCATCTTTTGTAATGTGACCTATGATAAAAGTGCTAATATTTTTAGCTTTTGAAAAACGCATAAGCTCAAAAGTGATTTCTCTAACCTGCGTGATACTTCCCGCTGCTGAAGCGATTTTGTTTGAATATAAAGTTTGTATGGAATCAATGATTAAAATTTCATAATCCTTTTTATTAAGCTCGTCTAAAATATCTTCTAAACAAAGCTCGGTTAATAAAAATAAATTAGGCGTATTAGCATCTAAACGATCGGCTCTTAATTTGATTTGGGATTTACTTTCTTCGCCACTTACATAAAGCACTTTCTTGCCACTTTTAGCTAAATTTGAAGCGATTTTTAATAAAAGAGTAGATTTTCCAACCCCTGGACTTCCACCTATTAAAACCAAACTCCCAACAACCAAACCACCACCTAAAACCAAGTCAAGTTCTTTATCATCAGTAGAAATTCTTGCAAATTTTTCAGCAACCACTTCTTCTATACAAACCGCTACGCTTGGTGAATTTGAAATTTTAGAAAGCTCTTTTAAAACTTTGATTTGTTCTTGTTTTAATTCTATAAAACTATCCCAAGCTCCACAATCTGGACATTTTCCAAGCCATTTACTTTGCTGATTTCCACAGGCTTGACATTCAAAAATAATTTTTTCTTTAGCCATTTTTATTCAAAAACACCCTCTAAAAGAGTATCTAAGAAATTTTGAACATTAAATTCAATTAAATCTTCCATTTTTTCACCCACACCTATATACAAAATAGGGAGTTCTAATTCTCTTGCAATGCTAAAAAGTGCTCCCCCTTTTGCAGTGCCATCAAGCTTTGTGATAATCACTCCATCAAGCTTTACAAGATCATTAAAAGCTTTAGCTTGTAAAATCCCTGCGTTTCCTTGAGTGCCATCAAGCACTAAAATTTTTCTATGGGGTGCTCCTTGCATAGCTTTATTGGAAATTCTAACAATTTTTTCAAGTTCATTGGCTAAATTTTTTTGATTTTGCAATCTTCCTGCAGTATCGATAATAACTTTATCAAATCCTTTTGCAAGGGCTTTACTAATCGTATCAAAAGCTACTGCAGAAGGATCGTGACCTTGCTCTGTTAAAACTATATCTACACCCACTTTTTGCGACCAAAGGCGTAATTGCTCTATCGCCCCTGCTCTAAAAGTATCACAAGCTCCTAAAATTACTTTTTGCCCTTTATTTTTATATAAATGCGCAAGTTTGGCTATACTTGTGGTTTTTCCCGCACCATTTACACCTAAAATAAGTTCCACAAAAGGTTTCGCATCTGAAATTTCTTTATTTTCATAAAGAAAATAAGAACCCATAACGCGTTTTAAATCCTCTTTTTTAACCTCATCACTTGGTGGCAGATAATAAATAATTTCTTCAATAATTTCATATGCTACATCAGCTTCAAGCAGAATTTCCTCTAATAAATCTTTAGTGATTTTTTTACTTTCACCCTTAACACCTACTATACTTTCAAGAGTTTTACTGAGTCCTTTTTTTAAAAAATTAAACATTAAAGTATCGCCTTTTGTATTTCAATTTCTAACATTTCTTCAGGAATAAGCCCTAAATATTGATTGATTAGCTTGGAATTTTTATCGAATAAAAACATCGTAGGAATTCCATTTACTCCACCTAAAATCTTAGCTAAAAGATAATTATTTTCACCATTAGCAATTTTATATAAAATTTGATTTTTTTCTATAAAGGTTTTAAGTTCTTCATTGTTTTTATCTTCAAGCAAAACACCCACTATATTAAATTGATCTTTATATTTTTCTTGGAGTTTATTAAGATGAGGAATTTCAGCTATGCAAGGTGCACACCAAGTGGTAAAAAATACAAATAAAGTTGCTTTCCCTTTATCATCAAGTTGCAATTTTTCATTATCTTTTTTGATAAAAAATGATTCTCCATTTATCAAATTAAGATTAAAATTAACTTCATCGCCTTGATTAAGATTTGTTTGAGCACTTATATTGACATCATTTTGATGTTCTTCTTTATTATCACCACAAGCAATAAAAAAGCCTATAATCAAAACAAATATGAGAAATTTTTTCATTTTCATTTTATATTTCCTTGATATTATTATAAAAAAACATTTTAGAATTATAACACACTTAAGATAATAGTTTTCAAAAGGCATATAATGCAAAAAACACATTTTAGAGCTTTACAAAAAAATCATCTTGCACAACATCAAAAATTTAAATTCAAGCAAGACTTTATTATTTTTAAGGAATGTTTAAAGCTCATTAAACAATTTAAGGCTAAAAAAATTCTCATTTTTATTCCCTTATCTTACGAGCCCAATCTTGTCAAATTTCGTCACCTTTTTAGCAAAAATTATAAACTTTTTGTTCCATTTATGCAAGATAAAAGTTTAAAAATTGTAAAATTAAGACTGCCTTTTATTAAAAAAAGGTTTGGGGTTCTAGAGCCTATGAATTCTTTTTTGAAAACTAAAATTGATGTAGCTATCGTTCCTGTAATAGGTGTCGATAGAGATTTAAAAAGAATAGGACATGGTCAAGGTTTTTATGATAGATTTTTTGAAAGTTTAGATTATAAACCTTACATAATTTTTACTCAAAGTATCAATGCTTTAAGCAGGCAAAAATTAACACAAAAGCATGATATTATGGGCGAATTTTATATCAACCCTTATAAAAAATATTACAAGAAAGAAAATAAAAATGATAGAAACACTTATCGCATTTATAACCGCTATAGTCGGTCTTGGAATAGGATATTTAGTTGCCAAAAAAATCAACGAAGCAAAGTATGAGATTTTTGTCGAGCAAGCAAAAGCAAAAGCAAAAGCTATAGAACACGAAGCTGAACTTATCTTAAAAGATGCAAAAAGCTCTATTCTTAATGCGGAGTTAGAGGCCAAAAAAAAATATGAAGATAAAACCCATAAAATTCAAAAAGAATTTAACCATAAATCAGACGAGCTTTCCAAAAGAGAGCAAAAACTCCAGCTTCAGCAAGAAAGCTTAAAAGAGGATCGAGAAGAACTTTTAAACTCAAAAAAACAAATTCAAATTTTACAATCTGATTTAGATAAATTAAAAAACCAATATCAAAACAAACTTAATGATGTATTAAATATTTTAGAGCATTCAGCTGGACTTACGCAAAATGAAGCAAAAGAAATTATTCTAAAAAAAGTAGAAGAGAACTCACGAGATGAAATTGCACATATAGTAAGAAAATACGAAGAAGAAGCAAAAAATGAAGCAAAAAGACGGGCAAATTATATTATTGCACAAGCAACTTCAAGATTTGCTGGAGAATTTGCTGCGGAAAGACTTATTAATGTTGTTAACATTAAAAGTGATGAACTTAAAGGACGCATTATCGGCAAAGAAGGACGCAATGTAAAAACGCTGGAAATGGTTTTAGGAGTTGATATTATCATTGATGATACACCAGGTGCCATTATAGTAAGTTGCTTTAATCTTTATCGCCGTGCTATTGCCACAAAAGTTATAGAACTTTTAGTAGAAGATGGGAGAATTCAACCTGCTAGAATTGAAGAAATTCATGAGAAAGTTTGCAAAGAATTTGATAGTGCCATCTTAGAAGAAGGTGAAACCATTGTAATGGATCTAGGTCTTTCTAAAGTTCATCCTGAAATAATCAAACTTATTGGAAAACTAAGATATCGTGCAAGTTATGGGCAGAATGCTTTAGCTCATTCCTTGGAAGTAGCACATTTAGCAGGTATTATCGCTGCTGAGTGCGGCGGAGATGAAAATTTAGCACGCCGTGCAGGAATTTTACACGATATAGGCAAAGCATTAACACATGATTTTGAAGGCTCTCATGTGGATTTAGGGGCCGAACTTTGCAAACGCTATAAAGAACACCCTGCTGTAATTAATGCAATTTATGCTCACCATGGACACGAAGATGCCACAAGCATAGAATCAGCCGCTGTTTGTGCTGCAGATACCTTAAGCGCTGCAAGACCTGGGGCTAGAAGAGAAGTTTTAGAAGCCTTCTTAAAAAGAGTAAGCGAACTTGAAGAAATAGCAAAAAGCAAGGAAGGTATTAAAAACGCCTATGCGATTAATGCTGGGAGAGAAATTCGTGTGATTGCTAATGCAAAATTAGTCAATGATGATGAAAGCGTGCTTTTAGCCAAAGAAATTGCAAACGAAATTCAAGAAAAAATGCAATACCCTGGAGAAATAAAAGTCAATGTTATACGCGAACTAAGAGCGGTAGAATATGCTAAATAAAGGTTTTTAATGCAAGATATGATCGATACTTTATTAAAATATGGTTATTTAGTCTTATTTTTTTACTCTTTAGGCGGTGGAATGGTAGGAATTTTAGCCGCTGGAGTTTTAAGCTCGCAAGGAAAAATGGATCTAACCTTATGTATAAGCATTGCTTTTATAGCCAATACTTTAGGTTCTACCTTGCTATTTATACTTGGTAAATATTATAAAAAAGATATTATGCCTTATTTTAAAAACCACCGCAGAAAACTTGCTCTTGCTATGATGAAAACCAAACAACATGGAGTAATTTTGCTCATAAGTCAAAAATTCATCTACGGCTTAAAAACTTTCATACCCATAGCCGCAGGTATAGCAAAATACAATTTCGCTAAATTTTTTATTATAAACACTTTAGCTAGTCTTGCTTGGGCTATTATTTTAGGAGTTTTAGCTTATGCTTTTGGTTATTTTATCGAAATGATTTTTAACAAATTGGGAAATTATCCTTATATCGCCCCTTTATTTTTACTTATCCTTGCTGGTATTATTTGGTTTTATTTGTCTCGATTTTCTAAAAAATAATGTATTCTTTTTCCCTTAAGGAGCTTTTTACTTTGCTCCTTTTTTGTCTTAGTATTTTTTCTTTTAACATTTTTTTAGAATATCAAAATTTCACATATTTTAAAGAAAACAAACATTTACAAATTCACTCCACCTTACAACAACAATATCTTAAAACAAATTCTAAAGGTAAAAAATATTGGGTAATGAAATTTCAAAATAACGATTTCATTCTTTATACCACAAGCTACAAAAATTTAAACCTAAAGATAAATCAAACTTATACTTTTAATATTATTACTAAAAATATTAATTTTAAGGATTATATCAGTAAAAATTTTTATGCTCCAAGCTATGATTTTAAATTTAGCGATACAGAACGAAAAACCAATATTTTAATTTCTTATTTTTTAAATCAACATCAAAATGAAAAAATGCGGGAATTTTACGGAGCTTTATTTTTTGCAAAAAGTATTTCCTATGAGCTTAGAAATGATGTAAATTATTATGGTATTGCACACATTATAGCGATCAGTGGTTATCATATCGCTTTATTATTTTCCTTGATATTTTTTCTTCTTGCGCCCATATATAGCTTTTTTCAAAAAAGGTTTTTTCCTTATAGAAATTTAAAACTAGATTTAAGCATCTTAATCTTTCTTTTGCTCTTTGCCTATGCTTATTTAATTGGATTTGTGCCTTCTTATGTACGTTCTTTAGCTATGGCACTTTGGGGATTTTATTTACTCATTAAAAATATCAAAATTTTAAGCTTTTTAAATTTAGCTTTAAGTGTGCTTATTTGTATTAGTCTTTATCCTCAACTTCTTTTTAGCGTGGGATTTTTATTTTCAATATTGGGGGTATTTTATATCTTTTTGTATCTACATCATTTTTCAAATCAATTTGGAAATTTTACCAATGTTATATTTTTAAATTTATGGACTTTTTTTGCAATGGTTTTACCTGTACTTTATTTTTTTCCTCTCGTTTCCTATCAGCAAATTTTGTCCATTATATTAACGGGTTTATTTGTAATTTTTTATCCTTTGGTTTTATTTTTACATTTTATACATCTAGGAAATTTACTGGATCCGTTTATGCTTAACTTTTTTAATTTCAAACTTTATGGGGCTAATTTTTATCTGCCTTTATGGGCTTTTTTACTTTATTTATTTTTTTCTCTTATTGCAATCAAATTTCGTACCTTAGCGTTTTTTTGTGTTTTTGCGAATTTTATTCCCTTCATTTGGATTTTGATTTAAAGAATAACAAGCCTTAAGCCCAAAAAGATAAATGATCCAAGATATATAAATCCAAATAAAGAAAAAAAGTATAGTAGAAAACGAACCATAAACACTAGCATAAGTTTTATTATACACTATATAATATACAAATAAATTTTTTCCTATATACCAAATTGCTCCAGCCCCAAAAGAAACTAAAGCTAAATTTTTTAACGAAATTTTATGTACAGAACTAGAATAAGATATAAAAAATAAACCCCAAATAATCACAAAAGGTAGAATTTCGAAAAAGTTAAAACCTATCTTATAGCTATCTAGCGTTTCTTGTATAACTCCTGATATATAAAAACTAAGCCCAAGTCCTAAAGGAACAAGAGTTAAAAGAGTCCAATAAGAACTAATACTTTGCCAAAGTCCTTTTGGCTCATCTTTTGCAATGCGATTAACAACAAAATCATAACCTGAAAAAAAAGCCAAAGAAGTAAAAGCCATAGCAATAAGACCAACTATTCCCAAATTAACACTATTCTTCAAAAAAGTATCAATATAAGCAGCTACAATATCTTGTTGTGCGGGAATTAAAAAAGCAAAAATGATTTGCTTTGCCTTTTCATAATAGGCCTTAAAACTTGAAATTTGAGCAAAAACCGAAAAACACACAAACAAAATAGGTATCAAAGATAAAATAGTATAAAAACTAAGCGCCGCAGCATAATTTAAAATTTCCTTATCGCGTATATTGAGTAAAATACTAAAGAATTTCTTCAACATTTTCTTTTAAAGTCCCATTTTAAAAGGATTTAATATGTTATTTGGATCAAAGGCTTTTTTAATATTTCTCATAAGCTCCATTTCAACTTCGCTAAAAGCCAAATTCATAAAAGGTGCTTTTGAAATACCTATGCCATGTTCGCCACTCAAAGTCCCGCCAAGCTCTACGGTAAGTTTAAAAATTTCAGTGATAGCTTCATGCCCTTTTTTTACCTGCTCTTCATCATTTTTATCTGGCACCATAACATTTGTATGCACATTTCCATCGCCTGTATGGCCAAAACAAGGGATTTTGAAACCATATTTTTTAGAAACCTTATCAATACCTTCAAGCAAAGCTGGAAGTTTTGATCTAGGCACCGTTATATCTTCATTAAGTTTTAAAGTACCATACATAGTAATGCTTTGAGAACAATTTCTTCTAGCAAACCAAATATCAGCTGCTTCTTGTTCATCTTTTGCTATTCTAAATTCGCTAGCCCCTGCTTTTAAGAAATTCTCTTTTAAAATTTCCAAATCTTGCTCTAAGGCATTTTCTACATTGCCATCCACATCAGCGATTAAAATTGCTCCTGCTTCAATTGGCAAACCTTTATTAAATTTACTTTCAACCGCTCTAATGCTAAGATTGTCCAAAAATTCCATAGATACAGGAGTTACACCCTTAGCAAGGCTTTGATAAACCGCATTCATTGCACTTTGAACACTTGGAAAGATTCCAAAAGCTGTTTTTTTGTATTTTGGTAAAGCAATGAGCTTTAAAGTGATTTCACTAAGCACTGCCAAAGATCCTTCACTTGCGATTAAAATCCCTGCTAAATTATATCCAGCTACATCTTTAATCGTGCGTTTGCCCGCACGGATAATCTCTCCACTTGGTAAAACCGCTCTTAAGGCCATCACATAATCTTTTGTAATGCCATATTTTGCCGCTCTCATTCCACCTGCATTTTCACTTACATTTCCACCTAAGCTAGAATATTCCATACTTGCAGGATCGGGTGGATAAAAAAGTCCATATTTAGCCACTTCTTTTTGCAAGGCTATGTTAATCACACCAGGCTGAACCACAGCAACTAAATTTTCAAGATCAACTTCTAAAATTTTATTCATATGCTTTTCAAAGCTTAGAACAATGCCACCATTTATCGCTAAAGCTCCACCCGTAAAGCCAGAACCCGAACCTCTAGGAATGATAATAATATTATTTTCATTGCAATATTTTAAAATCTTACTAACATCTTCTTCATTTCTTGGAAACAATACTCCATCAGGTAAATAATGCTTTCTAGTCGCATCATAACTATAAGCTCTTTTATGAATTTCATCAAAATAAGCATTTTCTTCGCCTAAAAGTTTTATGAAATATTGTTCAAATTCCTTTTTCATTATTTTGCCTTAGACAAATTAATTAAGGCATCATAGTACCTATAATAATTACCCATTTCCCCAGAATTAAAATCAAAAAAATTACTCTTATATCCGCCAATGCGAGAATAAAAAGGCACTTGCACACTAATAGGTTTAGCAATAGGCATTTCATCAAGCTCATTAAAACTTTGGCAATCAACAATTTTTGCTTTACCCTCTAAAGCAAAAACTAAAATTCCCACAGCATTATCAGCACAGAATTTTCTAAAATCACTACGCTTTGGAGCAAGAGATGCAGATCTAATAAGTTGCGCGCCCATAACATCGATATGGGTAAAATAAATTTGAGGAAAAGTTAAAACAAGTTTATTATAAGTTTGTTCATCTGGAGCGATAATCAAACCTCTATCATAAAGAAAATTTAAGACAATCTCATCTCCACTTTGTGGCAAAACATTTGGTAATGGTAAGGCATCTTGCTCAAGATCTGAAAAAACACTAAATTCTAGTTTTGCTAAACCATTTTCTTTAGCTACCACACTTGCCCTTGCTATAATACTTTTAGAAGTTTTAAAATTCTGTATAACAACACCACTTGCATTCAATTTTACATCAGGACTATCTTTTATATAACCATAAATATCATCCACTTTTAAAAGTTCTGCTTTGATAGGTTTTAAATCAAAATTTACTGCGAAAAGACTAATATTTAAAGCCAAAATAAATGTTATAATCTTAAACAAATTTACTCCTTGAAAAACAATTTTAGTATTATTATATTCTATTTTCGTTAAATAATTGTAAGAAAAATAAAGTAAAATATAGCTTTTAATTTTTATAATCTTTATTAAAACAAGGCTTTTTAAATATGAAAAAAATTTTACTTTTATTTGCATTTGTTATTCAAAGTTTCGCAGCATTAAGTGTCGAAGAACTTACTTGGGATAATGGCGATACCTTGCTTAAATTCTTACAAAGAAATTCTATTCCCATGTCACTTTATTATGAATTGGATAGAGAAGATCAAGAACTTGCTTCCGATATAGCATATAAAATAAAATATCAAGTTTTAAAAGATGAAAATAATAATATAGAACAAGTTTTAATCCCAATCAGTGATGATTTACAAATCCATATTTACAAAAATAAAGAAGGACAGTACACTCTTGCTTTTACCCCTGTTTCCTATCAAAAAGAAGATAGAATTTTGCATTTAACCATTAAAAGTTCAGCCTATCAAGATGTCTATGAAGAAAGTGGTAGTAGCACTTTAGCCCGTGCTATGGTTCGCGCGTTTAGAGGAAGTATTAATTTTAGAAATATTCAAAAAGGTGATGAAGTTACCCTTTATTATGAACAAAAAAGACGCATGGGGAGACTTTGGGGGGATATTGCCATAAAAATGGCCACAATAGAAATTAACAAAAATGCTAGAGAAGTATTTTCGTATAATGATATTTTTTATGGGCGTGATGGCAAAGAACTAGAAGCTTTTTTGCTTACAAAGCCTGTAAATTACACAAGAATTTCATCCCCGTTTAGCCCTGCAAGATATCATCCTATTTTAAAAAGATATAGAGCACATTTAGGCATAGACTATGCTGCACCTACTGGCACACCAGTAAAAAGTGCAGGCAAAGGAACTATCACTTTTGTAGGAACTAAAGGGGGCTATGGTAATGTAGTGCAAGTAAAACACGATTCAGGCTATATGACTTTATATGCGCATTTAAGTCGTTTTGCAAAAATCAGAACTGGACAAAAAATCAATCAAGGACAGATCATTGCTTATGTAGGTTCAACGGGTATGAGTACAGGACCGCATTTGCATTTTGGAGTTTATTTAAATAATAAAGCTATTAATCCTGCTTCGGTAGTAAAAATCGCCAAATCAGAATTAAGCGGAAAAGCTAAAGAAGATTTTAAACACCTAATAGCAGGATATGAACAAATCGTTAAAGAAACTTTAGCTGCTAACAAACCCAATCCTCCCAAAGAAGAAGAATTTGAAAATTATATAGAATTTTAAACATTACTAAGCAAAGCCTTATCTTTTGCATCAATTAAAGAATTGATAAGAGCAACAAGCTCTTCTCTTTCCCTTGCATCAATCTCTTTAAATTCAGCATTTACAAGTTGACTGACTAAAGCCTCATTTGATAAATCCGCATCCCCAAACTCTCTTGCTTTTTGGATAATTTTTAACACTCTTAAATCTTTTTTTTCATACATTTTTAAGCCTTTAAATAAATTACACTTACAAAACGTTTTGAAGTTTTATCACGACGATATGAAAAAAAGTTTTCATTTTCAAAACTGCAAATTTCACTATCCTTTATATTTAAAACACCTAAATTTTTAGCTTGAAATTTAACCAAAGCCTTTAAATCAAGCTTATTATCTTTTAAAAAATCTTTAAAATTACTCTTTGTAAATTCCAAAATTTCACCAGCAATTTCATAATTTTTAGCACAAATACTAGGTAAAATAAAAAGATGAAATTTTTGCTTATCTAAATCTGTATATTTGATACAAATTTTATCCATACATTCTTTTAAAATATTTTCAAAACTTCCTTTTCTTCCAGAATGCAAAGCCGCTATAATACCACTTTCGTGCCACAAAATCAAAGGCAAACAATCTGCACTTAAAACGCAAAGTGCAATATTTTTTTCCGTGCTAATAAGTCCATCGCAACTAAAATTTTTAAAATTTTCATCATAAATTTCAACTCTATTTGAATGAATTTGATCCATAAAAATACATTTTTTAATATTCTTAAAACCCAAATGAGAAAATAGATTTTCATTATGAATCTTAGCTCTAAAAATATTATAATCTTTATCATAAGCACAAAAAACACTTACTTTATCATTATCTAATAAAGATAAGAAATTTTCTCTACTTCTTCCCATGATAATCCTTTATTTTTACCTTGTAATTGCGCGTGAATATAACGCGCAAGCAAATCGCTTTCTATATTGATTTTTCTACCTATTTTGTAATTTTTAAACAGCGTTTCTTTAAAAGTAATAGGAATGATAGTAAGCCTAATACTAGAATCTAAAATTTCATTGATAGTAAGGCTTACTCCGTCTATGCCTACACTGCCTTTTGCCGCCATAAATTTCATCGCTTCTTTAGGCAAAGCTATGTAAAAATCAACTCCATTTTCATCTTTTTCAATCTTCTCAAGTGTGCCGATAAAATCGATATGTCCTTGCATTAAATGCCCATCAATTCTATCGCCAAACCTTAAAGCAGGTTCGATATGCACTTCATCTTTTAAATTTTGCACGGCTATATGAGTACGACTTTCATGTGAAAGCTCCACTTCAAATCCATCTGCATAAAGCTTGGTTACACTCAAACACGCCCCATTTACCGCTACACTATCGCCAAGACTAGGACGATAGTTTGCTTTTAATTTTAAAGTATTATTTTGATAAGATTCTACTTTGGCAATTTCTCTTATAAGGCCATTAAACATCTTTTAACCTTAAAAAATTTTATTTAATAGTTTATTTACAGCTTTATCCACTTTTTCGCCTGTGTTTTTAGCCTCGTCACTTGCCTTGCCACCAATAACATTTTTAATCGAATTTAACACACTTCCTGCATTTAAATTTACTTTAGGATTTTCCATTGTTCCACCTATGCTTCCTTTAAAATTCGCCCTATCGATTTTGATATCAAAAGGTAAATTTAAAGTCCCGCTTTTTGTATTTAAAGCTCCTGCATTAATAAGCACAAAAGAGCGATCCGCTTGCATATTTACATCAAGCTTGATATTTTCTTTATTAATCACAGCTTTAGCATTAGCAGTGCGGAAAACATCATTGGTAACATCTTTTAAAGTAAGCACTTTTAAAGCAGTAGTAATCGCATTTGGCTTAAGTTTTCCCTCTTTCATATCCAAATTCACTTCGCCTTGTTCGCTCAAAAGATTATAATTTGCCACGACATTTGCCTTGCCTTGATACACATCCATAAAATCAAGCCCATTAGCCAAAGTGCTTAAATCAATACTATTTAAATTAGCTTTAATAATATTATTTTTTAAATTTGCATTTAAGCTTCCGCCAAATAAATTATTACTTTTTACACTAAAGTCTAAATTTTTGTCAAAGCCTAAATTTCCATTAAAATTCGCTTTTCCTTTAAGCTTTCTGTCCAGTAAAAAACCTAATTTTGAAAAATCATTCACATCTAAGCTAAAATTTGATTTTAAGATCATTTTATTAAGATCAAAACTGCCTTTAAAACTGCTAAGATTTGCCAAAGATGAGCTTAAAACACTATCAAAATTAGCTATATTATTTTTTAAATTTACTTTAGCATTTAAATCATAATTTGTATTATTTGGGAATTTTTTATTTAAAATTTTACTTAAAGTTGTGGCATTTAAAACACCTTTAGCATCTAAATTTATATCACCATTTAGCTTACTAAAATCTATACTATCTAAATGTGCTTTTGCATTAATTATACCGCTTGCATAATTTGGCATACCTGCGATAACAAAAAGCTTTGAAAGATCAAGCTTATTGATATCCAAATCAAGTTTTTTGCCATTTGAATTTGCCTTTATAATTCCATCTGCTATATTTGCATTTGCATCTAAATTTTGTATCGCAGTGCCTATAATATGAGTTTTTGCATTAAAATCTGCCTTGCCTTGTAAATTTTGCCCCGCAATAGCACTAAATTGCGATAAATCATCGATAAATGCGTTAATATCTGTATTTAACTCACTATTTTTAAGATTATAAGTTCCGCTTAATTTTTTTACATTGAGTAAATTTGATGCAAGAATTGCATTATAAGCAATATTGCCATTTTTTGCATTTGCCTTAGCGTCAAGACTAAAAGTCGTATTTGGAAGTTCTAAATTTGTGATTTTCTTTAACTCATTTGTATTTAATTTTGCGTTAGTAATTTTTGCATCGGCATTAAAATTTGCAAAATCAAACCCTGTGCTAACAAGATTAGCATTTAAATTTCCATTGATTAAGTTACCATAACCCGCAAGAGCTAAGATTTTTTCCAAACTTGCATTACTCACATTTGCAACAAGGTTATTATCTTTTAAACTGGCTTTAACCTCTCCACCAAGCCCTAAAACATTAGCATTTAAATCAGCTAAAGCATTGTTCATCACACTTGCTTCGCCTTTTAATTCCAAAGCACCATTTAATCTTGTTTTTGTAAGCTTTTCAAGTTTTGCAAGATTAGGAATTGCTAAATTAAAATCTGTGCTTAAAGTATTTTGAGTAAGATTGTAAAGAGTTTTTTGAGTTTGCAAATTTAAATAATCATTATAAATTTTACTTACCGCATAAATTGTTTCATCTTTAATACTTGCCAAAATTTCAGCTTTTATATTGGAATTTTCAGGCAAGTCTAAACCAAATTCTTTTTTTACTGCCGCATAATTTATATAGGTATTATCAAGTTTTATGATAGCATTACCATTAGGTTTTAAATCCTTAGCAGAAATTTTACTCGCTATATCTATAGTCCCTTTAGCCAAATCACCCTTACCAAAAAGCGTAAGCAACTCAGCGATTTTGATATCATTAGCATTTAAATTTAAAGCAATTGGAGAATAATCATAAACCCTAGCATCTAAAAGCACATTAGAACCAAATAAATAGCCTTTTCCATTAAGCGTAAAATCACTTGCTTTACCTAAAATTTTGCCTCCAAAAGCTAAATTTTGGTTCAAATTTAAGCCTAAACTTTTAGCATAATTTTTGTTTAAAGTAATGGCATAATCAAGATCAAAACCGAGCTTAAAAAGACTCAAGTTTCCTTCCAAACTCAAATCAGCCATATCGGCTAAATTTGCCTTAATATCAAGGCTCGAAAAACGCAAATTAAAACGCGTAATATTTATATCAAGCCCTATGCTTTCTTTGATTTTATTTTGTGCTATATTTGCAACAATATTGTTACCAAAACTTGTAAAAAGTATGGTATAAACAGCTACAAAAAGCACTACAATAACAGCAATTAAGCCATATAAAAATTTTTTCATTTTCATCCTTTAGTATTTTTTATAAAAAAACTTTAGTCAATTTAACTAAAGTTTTATAAATATTTTTACTCAAAGTATTGACAAAATTCATTTTTTATAGTATGATTTTATCACTCAAAATAAAAGAGTGCTAAAAATCAATAAATTTTTAAGGATGGACAAAATGAATTTTCAACCTTTAGGAAAGCGTGTTTTAGTTAAACGCGTAGAAGAAACCAAAACAACAGCTTCAGGTATAATTATACCAGATAATGCTAAAGAAAAGCCTTTAATGGGTGAAGTAATTGCGGTAAGCAAAGAAATAAGCGATATTTCAAATGGCGATAAAATTATGTTTGCTAAATACGGCGGAACAGAAATCAAACTTGATAATAATGAGTATTTAGTTTTAAATTTAGATGATATTTTGGGAATTTTAAAATAATTAAAAAAGGATAAAAAATGGCAAAAGAAATATTTTTTTCAGATGAAGCAAGAAATAAACTTTATGAAGGCGTTAAAAAACTAAATGACGCAGTAAAAGTAACCATGGGACCAAGGGGTCGCAATGTTTTAATCCAAAAAAGCTTTGGCGCTCCAACTATCACAAAAGATGGTGTTAGCGTGGCTAAAGAAGTAGAGCTTAAAGATAGCCTTGAAAATATGGGTGCTTCTTTAGTAAGAGAAGTGGCTAGCAAAACCGCTGATCAAGCAGGAGATGGCACAACTACAGCAACCGTTTTAGCTCATGCGATTTTCAAAGAAGGTTTAAGAAATATCACAGCAGGAGCAAATCCTATCGAAGTAAAACGCGGTATGGATAAAGCTTGCGAAGCTATCGTTGATGAACTTAAAAAACTTTCTCGCGAAGTAAAAGATAAAAAAGAAATCGCACAAGTTGCGACAATTTCAGCAAATTCTGATGAAAAAATCGGAAATTTAATTGCTGATGCTATGGAAAAAGTAGGAAAAGATGGTGTTATCACCGTTGAAGAAGCAAAATCAATCAATGATGAATTAAATGTGGTTGAGGGTATGCAATTTGATAGAGGATATTTGAGTCCTTATTTTATCACAAATACTGAAAAAATGACAGCTGAACTTTCAAATCCATATATTTTGCTTTTTGATAAAAAAATCGCAAATTTGAAAGATTTGTTACCGGTTTTAGAACAAATTCAAAAAACAGGCAAACCACTTTTAATCATCGCTGAAGATATCGAAGGTGAAGCTTTGGCAACTTTGGTTGTAAATAAACTTCGCGGTGTATTAAATATCTCTGCAGTAAAAGCACCAGGCTTTGGCGATAGAAGAAAAGCTATGCTTGAAGATATTGCGATTTTAACAGGCGGTGAAGTGATTTCCGAAGAACTTGGTAGAACACTTGAAAGTGCCACAATAGAAGATCTTGGACAAGCTTCAAGCGTGATCATTGATAAAGATAATACAACCATAGTAAATGGTGCGGGAGAAAAAGCAAATATTGATGCAAGAGTTAATCAAATCAAAGCACAAATTGCTGAAACAACAAGCGATTATGATAGAGAAAAATTACAAGAAAGACTTGCGAAATTAAGTGGTGGTGTTGCAGTTATCAAGGTAGGTGCAGCAACAGAAACTGAAATGAAAGAGAAAAAAGATCGCGTTGATGATGCTTTAAGTGCAACTAAAGCAGCAGTTGAAGAAGGTATAGTAATCGGCGGTGGTGCAGCACTAATCAAAGCAAAAAATAAAATCAAGCTTGATTTAAAGGGTGACGAAGCAATAGGAGCAGCTATTGTTGAGAGAGCCTTAAGAGCACCTTTAAGACAAATCGCTGAAAATGCAGGATTTGATGCGGGTGTGGTTGTAAATAGCGTTGAAAATGCTAAAGATGAAAATACTGGTTTTGACGCTGCAAAAGGCGAATATGTGAATATGCTTGAAAGCGGAATCATCGATCCTGTTAAAGTAGAAAGAGTAGCTTTGCTTAACGCAGTTTCAGTAGCTAGTATGCTTTTAACCACAGAAGCTACAATTAGCGAAATTAAAGAAGACAAACCTGCAATGCCTGATATGAGTGCTATGGGCGGAATGGGTGGTATGGGCGGAATGATGTAATTTTGCCCTTTTAATCAGCAAGATCTTTCTTGCTGATATCTTCTAACTCTACTATACTTAAACTTATGAATCCCCTTGCCAATATTGATATTTAAGGAGAAAAAATGAAAGGTGCAATATTTAGAGAAGAAGAACTAGACTTTTGGAAAAAATTTGATAAAAAAAGAGAGGAATTTGTAAAAAATATTATAAGCAATAAAAATAGCAAAGAAATTTGGCTAGACACTATCCATCAAACCATCACTTCTTACAAACAAGCTCCTAGTAATGGTATAGCATGGACCAAAGAAGAAAAAGAACTTTTTGAAAGTCTTTCTTTAAACGAACAAAGAAAAATGATAGTCAAAAAATCAGAATTAAAATCTGTTTTATTTCCTTATGTTGATGTAGATTATAAAGCTTATGAATATTCTACAAGAAGTAAAGAAAGTGGAAAAGAAAGCTTTGAAAAAGCAAAAGCATTATTAAATAAAAATAAAGATAAAGTTTTTAGCGAACTTGATAAAACAACAAGTGAAAATATACTGCATTTTTTTAGAATTGCTTATAAAAGCGGAAATTTAGAAGCAGGAGTAAATTTAGCTAAACTTTTATTTAAAAAAGCAAAATCAAGTGATTATGAGGGAGTATTTGATGATATTAGAGAAAGTGTAAAAATCACTAAAGATTTATTAAATCATAATATCCCAGAAAATGCTTATCATTATTATGCACTTTATAAATGGAGTGATGATACAAGTCGTTTTTATCATAAAGAACTTACAAGTTTTAATTTAGGCTTAATCAGAGAAGAGGCAAAAGATTGTTATAACTATGCACTAGAATGTGTGGTGTGGGAAGCTATCGATGAAGAAGCGCAAAGAAATGATAGAGATCTTTTTGGGGCTGAGCTTTACTTAGCGGCTGCTATTAAATATCAAAGTCCTATTGCCTTTTTAAAAGCAGCACAAAATTACGCTCCTTCGGGTTTGACAAGAGAAATGTTAAAATACGCCCTGATCCCTTATAATGCTTGTTTAAGATGTGCTATTGCCTTAGGAAGTAAAGAAGCTTTAGAAACTCTAATTTCTAATTATAAAAACGGCTTAAGAATGATGAGAAAAAATCCTTTACAAGCGCAACTTCTAAGTACTCATGGGGAACAAAGAAAGCTGATTAATGGGCTTGATCCTTATTTTGATGAGAGGTTTAAACCTGAATATATTATTGATTATGGCTCTTATATGCCTTCTTTGTGCTATGGTGGAACCATAGTTTATCCAGGTATTTCAAGATTGGTATCGCAAGGGAGAATTAAAGATCCAAGAGATAGTGATGCTACAAAAGAGAGTATTAAAGAATATTATTTAACAGTGTGGGAGATGTTAGCTTCTTTAGCAAACATTCTTGAGTTTGAAGAAAATTTATTAGCTAGTCATTATCACTATTTTACAATCCAAATCTACTCCAAACTCATTTATGGTTATCCTTCCGCAAGACCTTATGTCTTTCCTAAAGAAATACTTGATTTACCCATAGACTTTAGTAAAGGATTAGAAGGCTATGGAGTAGATCCTAATGAAAATAATAATGAAAGCACAGAGGATTAAAATGCAAAGTATTAATTTAGACAGAAGAAAAGCTTTAAAGAATTTAAATCAAATAACACTTTTAGGCTTTGGTGGATATATACTTCTAAAACAAAATTTTATGGATTTGTCTTTAACAAATGAAGTTTTTTATAATGATATAAAGCTAAATTTTTTAGAAGACTTAAAAGCTTATATTAACTTAAATGTTAATTTAAATCAAATTTGCAAAGAAGCTTTTATTTATAAAGACTATGAACTTTTAAAAGAATATTTTTTAAATCCTAGTCTTTATTATAATAAAAATAAAAAATTATCCTTTAAAGAATTAAAACTTGAAAATAAAAGTTTATTCATCAAAGCTCCTACAAGTTTTATAAAAGCCTTAGAAAACCTTATAAAGTATGATAATAATTCTAAAAGCTTAACAAACTTTATGTATCAAAAAGAATTTATTCCTACTAGACTTGATGTGTGATTAAGCCGGTGAGAAAACTTACCAAGTAAGGCTGAATTTGCTTCCTTTGTTTTCTACGGATTCGCAAACAATTTTGATATAATTATCATCACAAATTTTTTTTACCAAGGAAAGCCCTATACCAAATCCTCCTTGATCTTCATTAAATCTAGTATAGCGATCAAAAATATGATTTAAATTTTTACTTGAAATTCCACAACCTGTATCACTAATGCTTAAAAAATTTTCTTTTAGCCTAATCTTAATTTCACCTTCTTTTTTATTATATTTTATAGCATTACTTAAAAGATTATCTAAAAGTTTTGAAATTTGATTTTTACTAGCAAAAATACTTGACTCACTCAATTCAAGTCTTAAATTTATTTTCTTTTGCTCAAAAAATAATTTAAAATATTCCGATCTTTCTTTAAGTAATAATTTTAAATCAATTTTTTCCTTTTCGCTTTCTAAGGTATTTGGAAAATTATAAAAAACAAGATCAGAATACACTTGAGATAAACTCTTAGCAGCAAGTTTTATTCTTGCAAATTTGGTATTGTTTTCCAAATTTTGGTGTTCAAGTTGTTCGATACTCATCAAAATAACACTTAAAGGTGTATTTAATTCATGGGTAGAATCTTTAATAAATTTATTTAAAGTAATAATTTTATCTTCTAAGGGTCTTAAAGCAATTTTAACCAAAATATAAGCCACTAATCCCAACACAAAAAAAGCTAAAATGGCAAAGCCTAAAACTTTCGCTCTAATCCAAAAAAGTTCCTTGCTAACATCTTCACCTTCAATGAGAATTTTAAGCCCCTTACCTGTATCTAAGTCCTCATCCTTTGCATACCTTAAAAAATAATGATCTGTATTCATAGGAGCAAGAAAAAAAACTTTTCCATCATAAATTCCCCTGCCCTTAAGCTCAATTTTTGCTTGTTTAAAATCAAAATCTAAATTATTAAAAATAGCTTGAACACCATCAAAAATAGCAAATTTAAGCCCTGAACTTTTAGCAATATTTTGAGCACTGACATCCATAGGAATAAAACGCGAATTTAAAATACTTATAACAATATTTCTATGACTTTCTCTCAAAGAAGAACCCTTTAAAACAACCAACTCTTCATATAATTTCTGATACCAAAGTGTAAAAAAAATTGTCAAAAAAATACCTGTAGTGGTTAAATAGATAAGCAAAATTTGCCTGATGACTTTTTTAGCCATAACAATATCCTCTACCCCTTTGATTAATAATTTTTTCCTTTCCCAAAATTTTACGCAAATTTTTAATATAAGCCCTAAGACTTAATTCACTAGGCTCTTCATCATATTCCCAAAGCTCTTCAAAAATTCTTTCCGTGCTTAAAAAATTATTTTTGTTTTTTAAAAGCAAAGATAATAATTTAATCTCCTTACCTGGTAAAGTCAAAGCCTTATCAAAATGATAAAGAATTTGCGAAGTAAAGCTAAATTTAAATCCATCTCCTAAATCTTCATAATCTTCATTTTTATGAGAAAAAGCCCTTTTAAGCAAAGCTTTAACGCGTATGGAAAGTTCCGCAAGTTCAAAAGGCTTTCGTATATAATCATCACAACCCGCATCAAAGCCCTCTTTTAAATCCTCTGTTGTATTTAAAGAAGTCATAAAAATAGCCGGAGTTTGCTTTCCGAATTCTCTTAATTCTTTTAATAAAGAAAAGCCGTCCCCTAAAGGAACTTTCACATCTAAAATCCATAAATCAAAATGTTTTTCATAAGCAAGTTCTAAGGCTTGTTTTGCATTATCACAAATACAAACACTATACCCCTCATCATTTAAAAATTCTTCTATAATCTCACTCAAACTCAAATCATCTTCTAAAAGCAAAATTTTAGCCGCCACTCATTTTCCTTAAATATTTTTCATCATTGTAACAAAATTTTAAAAGAATTATTTAATAAAATATTAATTTATATTTTATGCTATAATTATAAAAAATAGTCAATTTATTTCTTTGAAGGATTAAAATGCTTCCAAAATGGGATAATAGTTTTAGCGTTCATAATGCCAAAATTGATGAGCAACATAAAAAACTTTTTGAACTTGCCGCAAAAGTTGAAATTGTTTCAGATAGATCAGTAAGTAAAAATGAAGTTAAAGAACTATTAGCTGAATTTTTTAATTATATGAAAGATCATTTCAATGATGAGGAAAAATATATGCAACTCATTGGCTATCCAGAACTTGAAGAGCACAGAAGAATTCATAAAGAAATCATACAAACAATGATTAATCTTATCAAAAGCATTAAATCCACTAACGATCTTAAAGAAAAGCTTTATATAATTGCGAAAAAATGGCTTTTAGAACATATACTTTATGAAGATATGAAAGTGGAGCAATGGAGAAGCTCTTCGCTTTCAACAGATCAAGGAGATGATGTAAGCTTTGAAGCAGCTGATGATGAAGAAAATGATAAACCTCATTTTTATCTTTATCAATGCGATTGTAAAGGTAAAATACACGATGTACCTTATACTATTCATCAAAAAATAGAACTTCAAGGACATAAATTTAATTGCAAAATTTGTAAAAAAGCAATCAAATTTTTAAAAAAACACTCTTAATAAGGAGAATATAATGGAGCAAAAATTTAAAAATTGTTATTTTAAAATACCTATAAAACTTAAAAAACGCTTAGATAACTTAAGTAAAAATCTTTCCAAACCAAAATCAACCATAATCAGAGAAGCTCTAGAAATTCACCTAAATGAAATTGAAGATTTTTCTTTAGCTATTAATGCCTTAGAAGAGCTAAAAGACGGCGATCATCAAAAAGCAAGTAAAAAAATAGACAAAGTGATAAAAAATCTCCAAGAAGATTCTGATGATTTATGTGATTTTGATTTCGCAATTGAAGCTTTGGAAGAACTCAAAGATGGTGATTATAAAAAAGCTGGTAAAAAAATAGACAAAATCGTAAAAAACCTTAAAAAATAAAAATAAATACTTTACCACAAAAGAATAGTGATAAAGTTTTCTTAAATTATATCAATAAAATAAAATATGATTTTATACAGAGTTTGAAGTGGCTCCGGATGTAGGATTCGAACCTACGACCAATCGGTTAACAGCCGACTACTCTACCGCTGAGCTAATCCGGAATATCTTAAAAAGTAAAATGTGATTATAATGAAATTTTAAAACTTTGTCAAGCATTTTTTCAAAAAAATGCAAAAATATTTTTCACTCTTTAACAATGATACTTTTTAAATTTTTAAAATAAAATAAATTAACACCTTCTTCATAATCATAATCAAGCTTCATTCCATGCGACTCTAAAATTGTATTGACTATATAAAGCCCCAATCCAAAACTGGATTTTTGTTTTGAACTTCCTTGTGTAAAAGCTTGAGTATAATATTCTAAAGTATTATTTAATTCAGGTCCTCTATTTTTAAAACAAATAAAATCATCCATTATATCAATTTGTATAAAACCGTCTTGAGAATGCTTGATGCCATTGTCTATCATATTTTTAATTGCTGTAGTAAAAAGCTTAAAATCAACATTAACAAAAAAACTTTCATCCATAAAAATTCTTATATTGTTATCATCTCGCATGGCAATTTCTTTAGCTTCATCTAAAACATCTAAAATATTATATTTTTTCCGATTAATAAATGCTGCTCCTGAAGTGATTTGCTCTATAGCTGCAAATTCATTAATTAAAATTTCAAGCCTAGTAAAAACACCATTTAAGCGTTCTTTATATTTATTATCCTCTATCATTTCAAGCGTTAAAAGTCCTTTGGTAATGGGAGTTTTAAGCTCATGCATAATATTTCTTAGAAAAAATTGTCGCGACTGATTGAGTTTCCTAATCTGCATAATTGCTTTATAAAAAGCTTCGCTCACCTGAGAAATTTCATCCACTCCTGTACTTACATCCTCAATATCGTTAAGTTTTCCTTGTGCAAATTTATCAATTTGCTTTTTAAGTTCTTTAAGGGGTTTTAATTTTTTAAATACATAGATATAAAGCAACACAAGTATGCAAATTACAGCAACAGCTATTGCCTTGATAATAAAATAACGATAAGTTTGATAGTCTTGATCTTTATAAAGATTCACTTTTCCATCAAAAATGATATTTAAATATACCTGCCTATTATAAGAAATAATCTCAATTAAGCCATTATTAACTTCAACTCTAGCTAACGCCTCCCCACCAAAAAGAATTTTACGAATTTGCCTAACCTCCAAAACAGGTTCCATTTTATTATAGTTTTTTGTTTGTTCTTCAAATTCTTTTTCACTGATTACTCCTGCAAAATTTAAAAGTCTCGCATTAGCTATCAAAGAATATTTAGTATTTAATTCTCTAGTATAATTTTGCTGGTCGTATTCTATAAGCCACAAAAAGCCAAGGATAACACTAACCCCAGCAAAAACAAAAATAAATGTTATAGTATAAAAAATAGAAGATTTGTTCATTGAGTTAGCTTATAGCCTATACCTCTAATAGAATGGATATATTTTGGAGTTTTTGGATCATCTCCCATTTTTTGACGAATTCTACTAATAATTACATCTATACTTTTATTACTAGAGTCTTCGCTGATAGAGGAGCAATTATAAACAAGTTCTTCGCGGCTAACCACGCCACCTTCTTTTTTAATTAAATAACTCAAAATATCAAATTCGGCATTAGTTAAAGTAAGTTCTTGCCCTTTCATAGTAATAATATGTTTATATTGATCATAAACAAGGTCTTTTACACTTTTTGCTATAGCGTTTTTAGTATTTGAAATACGCCTTAAATGACTTTTAATGCGTGCTTGAAGCTCCTTAGGATTGTAAGGTTTTGGTAAATAATCATCTGCCCCCAAATCTAAAGCATTAACCTTGTCTGTAATATCATGTCTTGCACTTGAGATAATAATAGGCGTATCATATTTTTTACGAATTTCCTCACATACCTCAAGTCCATCAAGCCCTGGTAAAGAAAGATCTAAAATAATAAGATGATATTCTTTCAAAGCAAGTTTTGAAAGTCCGATATAAGGCTCATGTGCAATATCAACCTTCATATCAAATTTTTCTAAATACTCGGCCGTAATTTCTGCCAATTCTAAATCATCTTCTATCATAAGAATATTTATCATTATATTCCTTTAATTGTAATTTTATTTTTAATTTTAAACTAAATTAAATAATGAAAGGGAATTTTCCCTTTCTAAAACTATTTTAATATTAATAAAGTAGCAAAGCCATTTCTATATACCCAAACTTTAGTGAATTCTTTTTTATTTATTTGTTTTAACGCCAAATCCAAATCTTTTAAATTTTTAATCTCACTTTGACCTATGCCTATAATAATATCACCTTCTTTAAAACCTGAACTTTGTGCTTTGCTTTTTTCTTTTACATTTTCAACAAAAACTCCATTTACATCTTGTGGAATTTGAAAACGCTCTTTAAACCTAGGATCTAAATTTCTTAAACTTAAACCTTCAATTAAATCTTTTTGCACTCCTTGTGGATTTTCTTTTTCACCTTTAAGCACAAAATTTACTTGCTTATTATTTCCATCTCTTTCATAATTTAGCGTAATTTTTTGACCGATTTCTAAAGTTCCTATGTAATTTTTAAGATCATTTGGACTCTTAATCACTTTATCATTAACTTTAGTCACCAAATCTCCACGCTTAAGTCCTGCTTCATCAGCACTTGAACCTTTTTGCACATCAGTAATTAAAGCTCCTTCTTGATTTTTATAAGCTTTTTTAGTATCTCCTTGCAGAGCAGAAATAGTCACACCTAAAAATCCTCTATCAATCTTTCCTTTTTCAATAAGTTTTTTAGCTATATCTTTAACCATATTTGAAGGTATAGCAAAACCAATACCATTATTTCCACCACCACGAGAAAGAATAGCAGAATTAATACCAACAAGAAAACCACGACTATCTACCAAAGCTCCACCCGAATTTCCAGGATTAATTGAAGCATCAGTTTGAATGAAATTTTCATATTGATTTAAACCTATATTATCTTTATTTAAAGCTGAAATTATCCCGCTTGTAACACTAAATCCAACACCAAAAGGATTGCCTAAAGCAAAAACAACATCCCCTTCCATTAAATCATCTGAATTGGTAAAAGTAATGGCTGAAAGATTATTTGCTTCGATTTTAATTACCGCTAAATCCGTTTTTGGATCTTTTCCTATAAGTTTAGCCTTGTATTCTGTATCGCTGCCTGGTAAATTAACACTAATAGTATCTGCATCATCGACAACATGGTTATTGGTAACAATATAACCATCCTTTGAAATAATCACACCCGAACCCAAAGAACTGATAACTTCTTTATCATTTCTTCCTTTTCTTTGTGGAAAATCGAAATCAAAAAATTGCTTAAAATAAGGATCATTAAAAAAATCATCTAAAGGACTTGGACGATTTGCTCTTGTAATGGTTTTTGAAGTTGAAATATTTACAACTGATTTTTTAGCATCCTTAATAGAATCATGATAAGAAAGGACCATATTACCTTCAGCTGGATTGACACGATTAGCTGATGTGGCCGACTCATTAAAATTAATACTTGTAGCAAATAAAGCACTTGCTAAACTTAAAGATAGAATAAGTTTTTTCATTCCACTTCCTTTATTATTGGTTTTATAAAATAATAGCTTAAAATATTTTACGCGTTTTATAAGTATAAAATCAAAAATTTACAAAATTGTAAATGAGAACTTGAGTGATAAAAATTTATTAAACTTGATTGACTTAGGCTAAAGTTTATGATATAATTATTTTATCAAAAACAACTCTATATTTTTTAAGGAAAAACAACATGAATAGCTTATATGAAACACTTGGGGTGTCAAAAAATGCGAGTGCAGATGAAATAAAAAAAGCTTATCGTCGCCTAGCAAGACAATATCATCCTGATATTAATAAAGAAAAAGGTGCAGAAGAAAAATTCAAAGAAATTAACGCTGCTTATGAAATTTTAAGCGATGAAAAAAAACGTGTACAATATGATCAATATGGTGATTCTATGTTTGGCGGACAAAGTTTTCATGATTTTTCAAGGAATGCAGGTGGAGTAAATTTAGATGATATATTAAAAGATTTATTTGGTGGCGGTTTTGGTGGAGGCGCATCACATAAAAGTCGCTTTAATGGCTTTTCCTCCAAAGGATTTAGTAGTGGTTTTGGTGGATTTGGAGCCTTTGATGAGGAAGATTTAGATTCTACTATAGAACTTAGTATTCCTTTTGAAAAAGCAGTTACAGGGGGCGAATACAGCTTTAATTTTCAAGGTGAAAGTATTAAAATCAAAAAAATCCCACATGGAATAAAACAAGGCGAAAAACTTAGAATTCCAGGAAAAGGAAAGAATGGACGCGGTAAAACGCGTGGAGATTTAATCGCTATTATAAAAATAGAAGAAAGTGAAATTTACAAAAGAGAAGATGACGATTTATATCAGAAGATAGACATTTCTTTAAAAACTGCTTTATTTGGCGGAAAAATCACTATAAACACCCTTAAAGAAGATAAAAAAGAAGCCACCATAACCATAGCCCCAAATTCTAAAAATGGTCAAAAAATTCGCCTTAAAGGCTATGGTGTGCAAAACAGAAAAAGCAATATTTATGGAGATATGTATCTTATATTAAACATCATATTGCCAAATACTGAAACACTGGATGAAAAATTCATTGAAATTTTAAAAGAAAAACTACCATAAGAAAGGAGTAAAATTATGGAACACCATTATGATGAACCTGTATATCTCATAAGTGTTGTAGCAAAAGTTTTAAGCATACATCCGCAAACTTTAAGACAATACGAAAGAGAAGGTTTGGTGGAACCAAGTAGAACTGATGGGAAAATAAGACTTTATTCTCAAAGAGATATTGATCGTATCAAGCTTATTTTGCGTTTAACTCGTGATATGGGAGTAAATTTAGCTGGAGTTGATGTAATTTTAAAACTTAAAAATCAACTTCACGAATTTGAAAATTTAATTGATGAGTTACGCTTAGAACTTAGCAAACAACAAAATCCTAGTTCAGTTTCCAAAGCTGTAGTAAAACATAAAAGCAGTTTTGATTTAATTTTTTATGAAAAAAAATAAATGGATAATTTTTTAGAAATTTTTTTAATCACAGCTGCCATAGCTATCATTCTAAATGTTATTTTTAAAAAATTTGAAATTCCTACTATTATTGGCTATATTGCTGCTGGAGAAATTATTTCTGAAATTTACCATTTAAGTGGAACAGGTGAAATCACCCATATAGCAGAATTTGGTATAGTTTTTTTAATGTTTACCATAGGGCTTGAATTTTCTTTCAGACATTTAATAGCAATGAAGCAAGAAGTATTTTTAAATGGTTCTTTACAAATGCTTATTTGTGGTTTTGTTTTTATGTTACTTATAATAGGAATTTTAGGACTTGGAGATAAAAGTGCAACTATAGTAGGTTTTGCATTAGCACTTTCTTCAACTGCTGTAGTGCTTAAAATTTTAAACGATAATGGCGATATAAATGAACAATATGGAAGAAAAGCCTTAGGAATTTTGCTTTTCCAAGATATCGCAGTCATTCCTTTACTTTTACTTGTAGATATTTTTTCTTCCAATAACCAAAATATTGGCCAATTATTACTCACAACTCTTATTTCAGCAGTTATTTTAATTGCCTTGCTTTTTTTTATAGGCAAATATTTAGTCGATCGAATTTTCAGACTTATTATCCGTGCTTCTTCACAAGAAATTTTTATTAGCACTATCTTATTTATGGTTTTTGGAGCAAGTTTTTTAGCCAACTATTTTGGCTTTTCGTATTCTTTGGGAGCTTTTATTGCAGGAGCCTTGATAGCAGAAACCAAATATAAACATAAAATAGAAGCCGATTTAGTTCCTTTTAGAGATCTACTTTTAGGACTTTTTTTTATAACAGTTGGAATGCAAATTCAACTTGATATCGTAGCACAAAATTGGTTTATTATTTGTGTTTTAACTCTACTTGTTATGACTTTAAAATTTGGCATAGTTTTTGGTCTTTTATTTTTATATACCAAAAAAAGAGTGGCTTTAAAAACAGCATTCTCTATAGCACAGATCGGAGAATTTGCCCTAGCTATTTTTTCACTTTTACAAGCAAAAAATATGCTCGATATTAAAACCGCTCAAATTCTTATTGTGGTTTCCATTATAACAATGATTATCACACCTTTTGTGTTAAATAACATAAGAAAAATTGCCAATGTAGTAGAAGATATGGCAACCAACACAAACACCACACAAAATATCACTCCAACGACCTTAAAAAATCATCTTGTGATTTTTGGTTATGGACGATTAGGACAAGAAATAGTCCAAAAAATAAAAAATACCGGTGTACCTTATTTAGTTTTAGAAAGTGATCTAAATTTGGTAGAACTTGGCACAAGCCGTGGCGAAAATGTCGTTTTTGCAAATGCAGCACAAGAAGAAACACTAAAAATTGCTAATATCGCAGAATGTGCTGTGGCTATCGTTACCATAACTAATGAAGCCAAACTTGAGATGATTTGCCAAGTTTTAGCTTCTTATCCAAAACCTATCGATACTATTATTCATGTAAGTGGTAGTCTTGAAAAAATGCTTTTTTCAAGTATTGATGAAAACATACGCATAGTAAGATCTGAAAAAGTGATTGCAAGAAATTTAGTTCAAGAAGCATTAGAATGCAGAATTCACAAAAATACCTAAAGGATTCTTTTGGCAAAAATCAATGAAAAAGCCTTGAGAGTAAAATATTTAAGAGCTTTGGAAAAATTTACTAATGCCGCTATCTCTGCTTTAAAAAGAGAAGATTTTGATAAAGATAAATTTCAAGAAAGAATGCAAAAAAATGAAAAATTTTTTCAAAAATGCGAAGCGGTGGTTCTAAATTCAAGTTACAGCAAAGCTTTAGAAAATTTTGTCAATACTTGTCTTGATTTTTCTAAAGATAAAAATGAACTTTTAATTTTAGCCAATGCCTTAGACAAACTCAAAAAAGGCGAAAAAAAAGAAAAACATAAAAATTATCTAAAGGAATATGAATGATTAATGTATTTTTTGATATGGACGGAACTTTAATCGATAGTGCTAATGCTATAGCTTGCGCTGTTAATGAAATCAGAAATGAACTAAATTTAAACCCTCTTTCTAGGGAAAAGATTATGCAAACTATCAACACTCCAAATATAGACTGGGCAAAAGAGCTTTATAATATTGATAATTTTCATCATTCCAGCTTTAAAGATGGTTTTGAAAAATATTTCATTAAGCACTATGAACAAAGCGTAGTACTTTTTGAAGGAATAATAGGAATTTTAGATTTTCTAAAAAATAAAAATTGTTTTTTAGCCATCGCCACAAATGCACCGCAAAGCTCACTTACGAGCATACTTAAAAAGCATAATATTATTCCTTATTTTGACAAAATTTTAGGCGTAAGCATAGGTATAGAACCCAAACCTCATCCGCAAATGCTTCATTTGTTAATGAGTGAAGCACCGTATCAAAAAAGCATTTTTATAGGCGATAGTCAAAAAGATAAAGAATGTGCTAAAAATGCTAATATTCCTTACTATCACGCTAAATGGTATCAAAAAAATCTAAAAGAAAATGAATTTAATAATGCTGCTATGTTAAAAGCATTTTTACAGATGCATTTATGAGTTTTTTAATAAAAATATAGCTAAAATATCTAAAATTCTTTAAAGAAAGTAAAAAATGAGTGAATTATTAATCGAAATTGGCACAGAAGAATTACCCGCCATACCCTTATTAAAAGAACTTCCAAATATTAAAACAAAATGGCAAAAAATTTTAGAAGAATATCGTTTAGAAAGCGAATTTGATTTTTATTATACTCCTCGTCGCTTAGTGATTTTTACTGAAAATTTTAGTGGCAAGCAAGAAGACAGCATAGCTGAATTTATAGGTGCTCCTAAAAATGTCGCTTTTAAAGATGGGATTTTAAGTCCTGCTGGAAAAGCCTTTTTGGAAAAAACAGGAATCAACGAAAAGCAACTTGAATTTAAAGAAATTAAAGGCAAAGAAGTTTTATATCATCAAAAAATCTTACAAGGGAAGCCGAGCCACGAAGTTTTAGGTGAAATGATTGATAAATTTTTAAAAAGCCTAAGCTTTGGAAAAAGTATGCGTTGGGGATCAAATTCTTTTGAATTTATCCGTGCCATTAGAAGCATAGTTTGTCTTTTAGATGAAAATTTGGTCGAATTCGAAAGTTTTGGCGTAAAAAGTGCAAAAAAAACTTTTGTGCATAGAAGCGTAAGCTATGATTATTTTGAAATTAAAAATGCTAAAGATTATTTTAAAATTTTAGATGAAAATTATATTATTTTAGATCCAAAAAAACGCGAGGAAAAAATTTTAGGCGAATTTGCAAGACTTGAAAACGAATATAAAATTTCCATTGCACAAGATGATGAACTTTTAGCCGAAGTTGTTGCTATAACCGAATATCCAAAAGCTCTTTTTGGAAGTTTTGAAGAAGAATTTTTAGAAATTCCTAGTGAAGTGATTATCACTTCCATGAGAGAGAATCAACGCTATTTTGCTGTCTTTGACGAAAAAGGCTTAAGCAATCATTTCATCGTGGTCAGCAATGCACTCTGTAAAGATTACTCTAAAATCATACATGGTAATGAAAGGGTTTTGCGCGCAAGATTAAGCGATGCAATGTTTTTTTATAAAAACGATTTAGAGAATGGTTTAGAGCCTGAAAAACTTGATAAAATGGCTTATTTAGAAAACTTAGGGACAATGAAAGATAAAATTCAGAGGGAACTCAAAATTGCTCAAATTTTATGTGAAACTTTCAAAAATACTAAATTTGAAGCTATAAATAAAGCCATACTTTACTCAAAAGCTGACTTAGCCACTCAAATGGTTTATGAATTTACAGATTTACAAGGCATTATGGGAAGTTATTATGCACAAAAAATGGGTTTTAATTATGAAATTTCTTTAGCAATCAAAGAGCAATATTTACCAAATTCTGAAAAATCAGCCTTGCCAAGCACTGAATTTTCAAGTATAGTTGCACTTGCAAACAAATTTGACACTCTTTTGGGACTTTTTAGCATAGGTAAAATTCCAAGTGGGACAAAAGACCCTTACGCTTTAAGGCGTGCGGCTAATGGGATATTAAAAATCATTCTTCATTTAGGTAAAACATTTGATTTAAGTCTTTTTTTGAAACGAAGTGCCAAAGAATATAAAGAATTTGACTTAAAACTTTTACAAGATTTTATTTTTGAAAGACTTTATACTTTTTACAATTTAAATCCTAGTTTTATAAAGGCGGTATTAAATTCGCAAAATACTGATATTATCACAATAGATGAAAGTATCAAAGCCCTAGCCGAATTAAGTCAAAAAAATAATTTTAGTGAGAATTTTAGTACTTTTAAACGCCTTGCAAACATAGCTCAAAAAACACAAACCGACATTGATGTAAGTTTATTTGTGGAAGTAGAAAATAAACTTTATGAAGCTTTCAAACAAAGCTTAAAAGTAAGCGACACAAAAGAAAGATTATTAAATTTATTTGCTCTTAAGCCACAAATTGATGCTTTTTTTGATGCGGTAATGATTAACGATAAAGATGAAAAATTAAAAAACAATCGTCAAGCTTTAGTTTATGGTATTTACGAAGAGTTTTTGAAAATTGCCGATATTAAGGAACTTAGCTTATGAAAAAGCTTATTTTTCTGCTTTGCTTTGCTGTTTATGCTTTTGGAGTGCAAAATTTAGAACTTGTCAAAGGACAAGCTATATTCTTAGAATTTGATAAAAAAGATTTCATAGAACTTAAAAACAATGATAAAAAAATTCCTGTTTTTAATCACCCAAAAAATCAAAATAAATTCATTGCTATTTTTGCTTTACCTTATAAAAATCCTCCTAAAAGCACTAAATTAGTAGCAATATTTAAAAATCAAACACAAACATATATTATTAACACACTACAAGGAAATTACAAAAGTGAAAAATTGCAAGTCTCAAAAACTAAAATTTTTCCACCTAAAAGCGTGCAAGAACGCATAGCAAAAGAATTCAAAGAAGCTAATGCAATTTATAATTCTTACACTCCAAAAGCTCTCTATGATGGTATTTTCAAAGTCCCACTTACAAGCTTTATTACAAGTGCTTTTGGTAAAGCTAGAGTATTTAACGATAAAGTAGCAAGCTATCATAGTGGCACAGACTTCAGGGCTACCACTGGAACACCCATATACGCAGCCAATTCAGGCATAGTTAAAATCGCTAAAGATCGTTATTTTGCAGGAAATTCGGTTGTAATTGATCATGGATTTGGGATTTATTCTCAATACTATCATCTTTCTAAAATCGATGTAAAAGTGGGACAACAAGTCAAAAAAGGCGAACTTTTAGGACTTAGTGGTGCTACAGGTAGAGTGAGTGGTCCACACTTGCATTTTGGTATTTTTGTAGCTGGGAAACAAGTTGATCCTTTAGATTTTGTTAATAAATTTAATAACTTATTTGATGAAATTTAGTGAATTTTTTAGATCGTGGCTTTATGAAAATTATTATAAAAATGCCATAAATATAGGCAAAAAAGGTGATTTTTTTACCGCTGTAAGCGTGGGAAATCTTTTTGGAACACTTTTGGCAAAACATTTTTTAAGCTTGATCGACAAAGGTATTTTAAAACTTCCCTTAGAAGTCATAGAAATAGGAGCAAACGAAGGCTATTTAAGTCGTGATTTCTTATCGGCTTTACTTGAGTTAAGACCTCAAATTTTTTCCAAAATTTCTTTTTTCATCATAGAACCGCACGAAAAATTAAGAGATTTACAAAGAAAAACTTTAGAAAGTGTGGAATTTACCCACAAAAAAGATTTAAAAGAATGCCATTTCAAAAATGCTTTTTTCTTTTGCAATGAGCTTTTCGACAGCTTTCCTTGCGAACTTATAGATAATGAAAATATGGCTTTTATAGAAAATTTTAAACTTGTTTTTAAGCCTATGGATAGAAACTTGAAAGAAAAATGCAAAAAATTAAATTTAAAAAAAGGTGAAATCAGTTTAGAACTTGAAGGCTTTTTCAAAGACTTAGATAAAGCTTGTGAAAAATTTATCTTTGCAGGTTTTGACTATGGTAGTTTTAACAATAATCGTTTTAGCATAAGAATTTATCAAAAACATGAAGTTTTTAGTCCTTTTGAAGTCTGCTTAAAAGATTTTTTTGGTAAAAGTGATTTAACTTATAATATCAATTTTAATCAGCTCCAAAATCTTATAAAAAAACTAAATTTTCAACCTTTAGAATTCAAAAAACAAAGCAATGCTTTGCTTGATTTTGGCTTTGAAGAATTGGTGGAATACACTAAAAATAAAAGCTATGAAAGCTATGAAAATTTTCTCTCTCAAGGTAAAATTTTACTTTTTAATTTTGATGAAAAATTTCATTTTTTTGAATTCACTAAATTGTGATAATTTAATTTAAGCACCCTTGCTGTCTTTCATTTTTATTACAAAAATCTTCATTCTTATGTTCACCGATAAAACAATAAGCTGTTACAAAATATTTCATTTATAAATATTACAAAACATGCGAATAAATTTTTAACACATTCTCATAAACCTTCCTTCAATTTTTCTGAAGATTCTTATTTTCGTTAAAAACTTCTTCTAATTCTTCTGCATTATTTAAATTTAATCTTTTTATCACTATTTTATTAGGTGCTGCTCCTTTTATATGGTGCAGATATATTTCTTTAAAAGCTGTTTTTATACTTCTATGTAAATGCCTATGGTAGATAAAACCACTTCTTGCATCACAATCTCCACCTTTTTCTGAAAAAATTCTCAAACGAGAAGTTTGAATATTTGATACTTCAGACCAATCTTGTTTGTTTTTATCCTTTTCCTTTAAGACTTCTGCTACTTTTGCCTTTTTCAATCTTTTTGTTTCTTTATTAAACTCACCCACTTTTTTCCATCATCTAGTGCTAGTTTTTCGTGTTCTTCACGCGTCATTACACTTCCTGCTACATTTTCTGTTAAATGCGTATAATGATTACACACAAAGATGTAATCAAGTTCATATTCTCTAGCCAGTTTTAGCTCAAAGCTTATTTATTCTGTTAGGCTTTGAACTTGAACATTTTTAACTTCGACTAAACTAGGAATACCATTAATACTTACTAAAAAATCAGGTATGGTATGATTAAAACTATAGGTATTAAAATTAGCATCCAGTTTTCTTTGATTGCTTAAATAGCGTGTGGATCTTTTCCCAAAAAGTAAAGAAGTGACATATTCTCCTGTATCTCCTATGAGTTTAGGTGAAATTTTTTTCTTGCTATTTTTTAATTCTTTGCATTTTCTAACTTCTTTTCTTTGCTTTTTCTCTAAATCTTCCTTAGTTTTTTTAGAAATTCCATCTGCTTTTTTAATGGTTTCAAGCTTATGTTGTGCGGTTTTTAAAAGCTCTTCTATTTGTTTTTCTTTACCACCATAAGAAGCAAAGCTTTGCTCATTTTCAAGCATACTTTTAAAAACCTTAGGGCTTTGTAAAGCAAAATGACTTGGATGTTTTACATTGGCTATTTTTCTTTGAAAAGTAAGGGTTTTTTGTTTGATATTACTTAATTCTGAAATGACAAAGCTACTATTTAAAATAGGCACAGGATCAAAACTAGATTCTCCTTTATCACAGATTAGTCTGGGTATAAGACACCATTTACAATTATACTTACCCTCAACAGAATTTTCATAAAATCTTCGTAAGAAATTTGATTTTAGTGTTGCCACACCATTTTTTATCGGGATTTTTTTTATGCACTTGTTTATATTATCATCACTTGTATAAACATCATAAAATACATCGTATTCATAATTTTTTCTTTTATATTCTTTAGCAGGTAAAGTATCATCTTCTAATTTATCAAATTCTTCATTGATTTTTTCATTGCTTTGAAGTTTAAGTTTTTCAATTTCTTTTTATTCATTGATTTTTTGTATATATTCTAAAGAATTACTTTTATTGATGCGATATTCATCTTTTTTTTGTTTTTTGGTTTTCATTCTTGTTTTCTTCTCCTGCCATATGTTCTTCTTTAGGCCGATAAAAGGCAAGAGAATAATCACTGATGATGTCTACACTTTCAAATTCTTTGATTTTAAATTTCACATCATTAAATTTCAATGAAAAATCCTTTTTTTGTTCTTTACCTTAAATAATCTTATTTTTTATCCTTTCTTCTTTCTTCATACATTTTAATTTGTTCTGGTTCTTCTAAGCTTGTATCGATATTGTATTCTTTAACCAATTCCTCCCAAGTCTTAGCTCCTGCTTTTTTTAGGATTTTTATGTTTTTGCTTATATCATAGGTGTTAGCTTTATCCAATGGGGTAGCAGGATCGTAATATTCAATTTTCCCATCTTCAATATCACTACGACAATAAACCGCATTCACATCAGCCCCATATTTGATTAGCACTTCCACACAAGCTCCTATAGGTTTTTCTTTACTTCCTGCAGCTCTATGTAAAAGGGTTTCTCCTGCACTAGTAAGACTTGATTTATTTTCTGTTTTAATTCTTCTCATATTAGGATTTGCTCCTAGTTTTAAAGCTTCTTCTAAATACTTCACTTCTTCGCCGCATAATATCCAAGCATGCAAAGGAGTGCTACCGCTTTCTTTATTATAAATTTCAAATGTGCATCCTTTTTTGAAAAAATACTCTATCACTTCTTTATTTTTTCCATCTAGTCCAATATAGCTAGTTAAAGCATTATCTCCTATACGCACTTCATTGGCTTTAAGTCCTAAACTTTCAAAATATTCCATCATTTCAAAACTTTTACTTTTATCATAAGCAATTCCTG